>CAZFNT010000668.1:0-2366 GCA_964520315.1 uncultured Gemmatimonadota bacterium | reverse complement strand
CGCGCTCCTTGGCAACGGCGTCTACGATCAGGCGAAGAAACGGATCGACTCTCTTATCGCCGAGCACGGCGAGCAGGAGCTCTACCTCTGGCTATTGGCCCACGCCGAGCTGGGCCGCGACGAAACTGAGCGCGCTCGGGAGCTGCTGGGCGCGATCACGGGCGACCTCGAGCCTCGTGCCCGCGAGCTGCTCACCGATCTGAACCGCATGATGCGTTAGACCGGGGCCGCCCACTGTGTCATGATGTCCGCAGTCATGCCAGAGAGCAACCCAGAAGAAGCATCTGTGAATGGGAGTGAGATCGACGCTCTCGAGAAGCGCTTTCGTCTTCTCTTCGATAGCTCTCCGGACGCGATCTTCGTAGAAGACACCGAAGGCTATGTTCTCGATGTCAACGCCGAGGCATGCCGGCTCCACGGCATGGCACGTGATCAGCTCGTGGGCAAGCATGTGCTCGATCTGGTGCCCGAGGACGTACGCGCAGAGGTTGCCCGTGAGTTCCCGCGGCTCGTGAAGGGGGAGCTGGACGGCGTCGAAGGCTTCAGCTTCGCGGCGGACAGGGGACCGATCCCCGTCGAACTAAGAACCCGTCCAATAGAGTACGCGGGCAAGCATGCGATCCTGCTGCATGTGCGCGACATCTCCAAGAGAAGGCAGGCGGAAGAGGCGTTGCACCGGAGCGAAGAGCAGCTCCGACATGCTCAGAGGCTAGAGGCCGTGGGCACCCTCGCCAGCGGCCTGGCCCACGATTTCAACAATCTGATGACGGTCATCTCCTGCTACAGCGATCTCCTGCTGAACGGACTAGAAGAGAACACTCGCCTCTTCCACGATACCCAGGAGATCCGAAAGGCCAGTAACAGAGCGGCCGATCTCACCAGACAGCTCTTGATGTTCAGCCGAAAACAGATCGTGAACCCGGTCATGCTCGATCTGAACGCCCTCTTGGCCGAGATGGAGAGTCTCTTGCTCCGCCTGATCGGAGAGGATATCGAAGTCCTGCACGATCACGACCCCGCTCTGCGATCGGTCCGGGTCGACCGCGGCCAGATCGAACAGGTCGTGATGAATCTGGCGATCAACGCGAGAGACGCAATGCCTCGAGGCGGACGCCTGACCATCAAGACAAGCAACGTGGTTCTGACCGAGGAGCAGTGCCTCCTCGATCCCGACGCTCATCCCGGAGATTTCGTATGCCTTTCGACCGAGGACACCGGCGTGGGCATGAACGAAGAGACCCTCGATCGAGTCCTCGAACCTTATTTCACTACAAAAGAGATGGGGAAAGGGACCGGCCTGGGGCTCTCGGTAGTCTATGGCATCGTGAGAAAGCACGAAGGCTCGATCTCCATCTCCAGCACACCGGGGCAAGGCGCGATATTCCGTATCTACCTGCCGAGCAGCGAGACGAGACCCCAGCCGCCGCCGAAAGAGCAGTGGGACTCCGAGCAGTTCCGAGGCAGAGGCGAGCGTGTGCTGCTGGTGGAGGATCACGCCGAGATCCGCGATATCAGCGTGCGCATACTAACCGAAAACAACTACGATGTTTCATCCGCAGCGAATGCGGCTGATGCTGTCACACTCTTCGAAAGCGAAGGCGGAGCTTTCGATCTGCTGTTCAGCGACATGATCCTGACCGACGCGACCGGCCTCGATCTGGCGGACCGGGTTTCCGGCCTCAAACCGGAACTCGCCGTGCTCCTGACCAGCGGATACATGGACGACAAGCTGCAGTTGAGGCTCATCGAAGAGAAAGGCTACCCCTTCCTTCCCAAACCGTACGCGAATCAAGAGCTGCTTCGGGCAGTGCGGCGCGAGCTGGGAGATGGCGAAGACTAGCGCTGCCTCAGCATTCGACACGCTCGCATGCCCGCTCGATCCGAGCCAGGCATCGCTCCCGGCCCAAGATCTCCATCGTCTCGAAAAGCCCGAACCCCACCGCCTTTCCGGTCAGCGCCACCCGAAGCGCATGAACGATTTGCCCGATCTTGATCTCTTCGTCTTCGGTAAACTCATGAATCAACCGCTCGATCGAATCGACATCGAAACGCTCTGAAGCTCCCAAGCGCTCCGCCAACCGCCCGAGCAGGTCCCCCACACCCTTCGGTTTGCGCAACCTCTTGCGAAACGCCTTCTCGTCGTAGGCCAGGGCATCGTCCCCCACGAAAATATCGTCGTAGTCGAGAATATCCCCCCCGATCTTGATACGATCACCCGCCGCTTCGACGATCCTCACTAGGAGCGAGCTCAGAGCATCATCGGTAAACTCGCGAGCCAACCCGGGGGATCGCACATAGGGCTGCGTCAAATCGGCATTGACTTTCGCCGGCAGCTCATTCTTATAGCGCTCCTGATACGCAATGAA
>CAZFNT010000667.1:0-2367 GCA_964520315.1 uncultured Gemmatimonadota bacterium | reverse complement strand
GAGCCAACGGTGGCATCGACGATATCTTCGAGTACGCAAGAGGCCTGCCCGGCTTCCTGGATCCCACTGGAGTTCTCTTGGACATCCTCGAGGAAAACGGTGCTCCGCTGCTCTTCGTCGATCCCGAGGGCACGGTCGTCGCGGAGATTATTGCCAACGGCGGACTCCTCGGGCTCATGAACAACAACGGCGGACTGATCGGCCTGATGAACAACAACGGTGGGCTACTCGGTCTGATGAACAACAACGGTGGACTGATCGGGCATATGAACAACAACGGCCAGCTCGACGCGATGTCGGGCACCAACGGAGAATCGTTGCCGCCACTCGAAACCACTGGCAGCACGAGGCTGATTCAGATCGGTTCGTAAAGTCGGGACCCGTCACGGCCGATGAGGATAAGAGGGAGGTCCTCATCTGCTCCCGAAACAGCAGCCCGGCCCCGGGACCACTTCGAGGCGCGCCTTGACGGAGACGACCATGATCGCAGCGATTCGCCGCCCCGGCCCTTGCGCCGCCCTTCTCGCCCTCTGCTTGATCCTGACACCCTCGAAGGCGCTTGCCGGAGCACCCTTCTCCGTCGACTCGGAGGAGCTTGTGGTGACCGCTGATTCGCAGCTCCGCTTCTGGGAGGGCACTTTCGACGTGCCGGGCCAGAGCCCGGTCCACTTCACTTGCTACGCCCCGGCTGACGCGGGGAGCTACGACGCCATCCTATTCCTACACGGCTACGGCAAGGACGACTACATCTGGACAATCCATCAGATGGTCATGGCAGGGCGCGGAGTGATCGCGGTCGCCATCGACTACGAAGAGACGCAGCCGCAGGAGGCGCAGCTTGCGGAGGTGTCCTCGGCCGTCGACCTGATGCACTCATGGCAGGAAGTTAATTCGGTATCGCTCTGTGGATCGAGCTACGGGGGGAAAGTGGCGCTGGAAGCGGTCGCCAAGCGCCCGGAACTCGGCATAGAAACCGCGCTTCTCGTGTATCCAGCGTGGGCAAGGCTGGAACACGAGGACTTCGCGGCGATCGAGGCGGACGTGGTGAATGTCGTCGGCGAGGTGGACGGCCTCAGCATGTCGTCGTACTGGATCCAGGATCAGATCCACACCTACAACGACCGGATCAACTACAAGCTCTACGTCTATTCCGAGGACGATTTCCCGATCGAAGCTAGACACGGGTATTTCTTCGCCCGGACTCCGCAGGAATTCGGCGACGTCGCCCTGGACAGTTTTGCTCGCGGAATCGGTTACTTCGATTGGATGGTCGGCGGGGACGACGCGCCGATGTGGCGAAACGATCCGACTATGCTCACCCGCGACGATCTGATTACGCTGCCGGGTTTCTAGAGTCGACGGATTCTACTTCGGTACCGTCAGCACCGGCCGAAATCCCAGATCACCCGCGGTGAAATCGATGGGATCATTGTTGCGAGCGGCGGCTGGCAGATAGTGTTCGGGGGAATACCAGCCACCCCCCCGAATCACGCGGCGATCACCGGCTTCCGGTCCCGTGGGGTCGATGGCCGGCGCGGTGCCCAGGGAGCATATCCACCGATCGTTGACCCACTCGTAGACGTTTCCTGCGAGGTGGTGAATGGGCCGCGAGAACTCCGTCTGCGCGCCAACGAGCTGGGTGGAAACGCCCATGGTCCAGCGGATGCAAAAACCACCATCCACACCGAAATTGGCCAGCTCACACGAGGGATCCGCGGCGCCCCAGGGGTGAATCCGATCGTCATCGAAACGGGCAACGTACTCCCACTCGGCGTCAGTCGGAAGGCGGAGTCCCTCGGCCTCGTACGGAACTCCGCCGGGCCCACAGCTCCAATCTGAATGATCGTACGCCGGCGCGAGTCCCACGCGCAGACTCAGCCAGTCGCAGTAGCTCGCGGCCCCGTACCAGCTCACTTCCTTCATCGGATGGTCGGAAGGATCGTACCCCTCCGGGTATGCGAAATCGAGCGCGTATTCCACTTCGCGCAGGCCGAAGGTGCCATCGGAAAACGTGACCTCGCACTCCGAATCGTCGAGGTCGACCAGTTCCCGCGGGCTGCCCATATTGTCGCGCACGGCACTGGGCGTCGCCGTGATCAGGTCGTTGTCAAGAGCCCATTGGAGCATCGCCCGATACTGCTCGTTGCTCACTTCGAAGACCTGAATTCGAAAATCGTGCGTCAAGAGCACGGGGCGCTCTTGCCAGCCACAGGTTGCCGAGCCGTCCCCCATCATGAAGGCGCCCGCGGGCACGCGAACGGATCGTCTCGGCCCAACCGGAGCGCGCTCTTCGACTGCAAACACGTTCGCGACGAGACCGCAGCCGGATCTTGCCCGGCCCCTTCCCATCGGCGAGTCGATCTCCAT
>CAZFNT010000666.1:747-2374 GCA_964520315.1 uncultured Gemmatimonadota bacterium | reverse complement strand
CCGCGTCGGCGGAACCGAGAATCGCGGTATGAAAGACGTTCGCCATCGAGACATTGGCCGCACCGAAGCTCCCGCGTCCCGGGATGAAATAGGCGGCGCCCTGCCCGCCGGCCCCCAGGGGCGAGCCAAAGAGCAGATCGTCCCCACCTCCGAAAAGCGGGTGCCCCTCGGGATGGAACTGCCCGATTGCCAGGTCCACGACCACCGAATCGGCCGGACCGCCCTCGTCGAAGCTTACCCATACGCCGCCATCATCAACATCGATTTGAGCCGGCCAGGGAGAACCGGTGCCCCGCAACACGTGCGCCGTGCCCGTGGCGCCGGCCGCACCGACCACACACAAATCGGGCCGGGTGTCGCCGTCGATATCTCCCGTCGCCAAGCCGCCACCGAATAGACGTCCGGCGCCGAATCCTTCGATCCAGACGGTTGCCGCATCGGATTCCAGGTTAAAGACCTGGCCGGAAAGCTCGAAGTAGGGGCTGCCGCTGCCCCCGTCGAAAATGTAGACGCCGCCAGCGTCTTGAGTGCCCGCGCCGGGGGCACCGACCGCCAAGTCGGTTCCCGCAATCCCTAGCGAGAGGTCGAGAGCGACCAGAGCACGGCCAACATCTTCCAGCTGCTCCCCGCCATGAATCGTCATATCCGCGGCGGCGTCGATCGAAAAACTGCCCTGGCCTATCGGGCTCTTGAGCACGTACACCGCGCCGGTCTGGATCGAATCGGGACCGGCGGCTTCGGCTCGCGGCGCCCCGAGAGCCAGATCGACGGAGCCGTCCCCATCGAAATCACCGGCGGCGGCCGATGCGCCCAGTCGATCTTGCTCGCTCGCACCCGCGTAGTCGACAACCGCGCCGCCGGCCCCCGCGTCGATGTCAATCGGCCCGCCGGTCGCCGCAATCGGTCCGGCCAGGATCCAGACATGACCGCGCAGGGTCGCGGTCGAGGTGCTGGTCACAATGATGTCGGAGATGCCGTCCGGCAATCCCCCCAAAGGCGAGATCACGTCGGCGATCAGCAGAGATGTCCCCAACTGGTCGCTGGCTTCTCGCCCCACGTACATCGCGTGCGCCCCGCCGCCGGCGAAATCGATCTCGATCTCATCCGGAAAACCGCTGCGCCCTTCGATCACGTAGACCGCACCGGTGGAGAAGCCTTTGATGGTCGAAAGCTGTGGCGCGCTCACGACGAGATCGGCGATTCCGTCATCGGTCACATCGCCCGCCGCCACGCGGGCGCCGAAAGATACACCTTGCTATTGTCCACGAATCACGATGTTCGGGGGTTTTCCATTGCTCTCGTCGGTGTCGTAGACCGATTGCCCGACGCTCAGCGCGCCATCCGGGCAGATCAACAAGGGCGCGAACGCGATCGCAAATCGGCCAAAAGGTATGCGGCTCACGGCTGCTCTCCGACTCGTTCGACCGGAAGATCGTCTTCGTTTCGCCAGAGACGGTCGGCGGGGCCGGGCGTCCGTTCGTCCTCGGGGGTGAAGTTCGCGCGCACGATCTTGATCTCGACTCGACGATTTCGTTGCCGGCCGTCGGGCGTGTCGTTCGATTCGAGCGGCTTGTGCTCCCCGTACCCCATCAATTGCAGGTCACCAGGCTTGAAGTAGAACTTCTCC
>CAZFNT010000666.1:0-737 GCA_964520315.1 uncultured Gemmatimonadota bacterium | reverse complement strand
GTAGTAGCGAACCACCGACACGGCCCTGGCCGACGAGAGCTCCCAGTTCGAGGGGAACTGGAGCGTGTGGATCGGCACGTTGTCGGTATGACCCTCCACGCGCACGGTCGCCGGTCCGTAGGTCAAGAGGTTGTCTCGGATGATCCGGAACGCCTCGTCGAGCACCGGCAATGCCGCCGGCTTCAGTCTCGCCTTGCCCGAATCGAAGAGGACCTTCCCGGAGATCCGGAGCACGACCTCACCCGGCTGGAACTCGCGCTCCACCAGGTTCTGGCGATCCTGATACTCGGCGAGCGCCTGTTCGAGCTCGCTGATCCTCCCCGCCTTGTCGACGGCGAAAAAGAGGATGAAGAACACCATTAGCAGAGAGACGAGGTCGGAGTAGGTCACCACCCATTGGGGCGAGCGGTCTCCCTCCCGTTCGAGCGCTGGCGCCTCGGCCAGATTTCGCCAACCGCTTCCCCTGCGCGATTCTTCTCTCGAGGTCGGTTTCAGATCCATGATGCCAACGTCCCGCGGCCTGTTGTCACTTCTCGGCCACGAAGGTATCGAGCTTCTCCTTGACCAGACGCGTCGTATCACCCGCCTGAACCGAGAGAACACCCATCGTCATCATGTCCCGCACCTTCTGATCTTCCTCGTTGTGCGTTCGGAACTTCGCGGCGATCGGCACGAAGATCAGGCCCGCGAGCGCAATACCGTAAAAAGTGGTCACCAACGCGACCGCCATGTTGCGA
>CAZFNT010000665.1:0-2390 GCA_964520315.1 uncultured Gemmatimonadota bacterium | reverse complement strand
CGATGAAGGTCTCGAGGTGGGACCCAAGGACCCGGTAGAGCACCGTGGTCTCGGGGCGCCGGGGACTGTAGAGAGGTCCGCATGAGGGCGCGAGGGGCGACATGGCAGACGCGCGACGGGAGTTCACGGCGGCGCCATTCGGCGAGCAGGCCAGCCGACTCGATCTCTACTGGAATCGTCGGTATTTCCGCGGTGTCCTCCCCCCGCCGACTCTCGCCTCGGACGAAGCGATCAAGCGCTTCGTCGCCCGAGATCGCAACGCAATCGGCTACATCGACGAAGCCCTGGTCGACGGCTCCGTGCGGGTGGTTCTCTACTTGCAGCGACCAGCGCACCCCTCCACCGAACCCGGGCACGAGTAGGACGGATGGGCGGAGAGGCGTCGAGTTTGATTTTCTCCACACACAGAGGGGTTCGCTTTGACATGTCGCCCCCGGTGCGGTGCACACCATTGCGGGGCGCGTGCCGATTGCGGGGGATCTGCCACTGGGCCCTTATCGCGTCAAGGCGCGCTGGGGCCTGCTGGGGAACTCGATCGAGGCGAGCGATCTGGTCGATGTCGAAATCGTGATGGCGAACTAGAATCGAATTGCTCGATATGTCTTTCGCTCTCCTGGAATGGTCCGCTGACCTTCCCCCAATCCCGCGGACAACCCGCCCTTCGGCACACCCGTTCAGAAGCAAACCCACCAATCCCCGCCGTGGCCATCGGCAATCGTAGTCCGCGTCGCATCCGCGCGCGGCGACTCGAATGTCGCGTATCGCCTCCCCCCTCCCCTTCCTCCCCCCTACTTCTCTCGGTGGTTCCAGGCGATCAGAGCGAGCATCGCCGCCAGCGCCAACCGGGCCCGCTGGTGGGTGCGTGGAGTCTGAAATGCGAGTAGAGGGGCGTGGGGCGAGGTGAGGGCCTGTACGACGCTGCATATCACAGGTTCTTTAGCGGGTCCTTCGATCCCACTTCGAGACCTTTATCGAGAGGACCGAAGCCGGTGATCGGGAGCTCCCCGGGTTCGTCAAGGACGAGCTGCTCTCCTTCCTGGCTTGCGGGATTCTTGCCCGTGGCTTCGCCCGCATTCGCTGCCGCTCCCGCGGGCATTCGCGCCTGGTGCCATTCTCGTGCCGAGCTCGACTTCGCCTGACGCCAGCCGGGCGCTTCACGGCTCGCGCGACAGCTCTCGTTCTCGGAAACACGCATGGCATGGCGTCCAAGCGGCGCAAGGGGCGGAGTGTGCCGGAGAAGCGAAAGAAGGAGGTGCTCGGAGGGTTCCCCGGGGGCGCGGGCGAAGGAGTGGGAGGGTAGGATGAACTCGATCTCGGACCTGCTGATGGGCGAAAACACGGTTTGAGTGACCTATCCGCACTCGGCTTCTTCCTCGATCACCGGTTTGCGCCCCATCCGCATACGTTTTACATTCACTTCCGATCGGACGATGGCTCCAAGAGGGGCCGATTGGTGAAGAACCCTCAGCAGGAGTGCAACGGTGGAGAATCTAAGGCGACTCAAGATCCTCGGCGGCTCGATCCATGGCTCTCGTGCACTCACCGGACCGACGAGCGTCATGATCGATATCTGCGATCGCTGCAATTTTCGTTGCTCGCTCTGTTGGTTCCACTCTCCCTATCTCGATCATGACGACAAGTCGAAGAAAGAGATTCTGGACTTCGATGTACTGCAAGGGACGCTCGACGCGCTGATCACTCTCGGTGTGCAGGAGATCCAGCTCACTGGAGAGGGAGAGCCTTTCATGCATCCTCGGGCCATGGATGTGATTCGCCGTGTCAAGTCGAGCGGGCTCCGCCTTCAAATCACCTCCAACGGCTCATATTTCAACGACTCGATGATCTCGGAGATCGTCGACCTTGGTGTGAACGAGCTCTCAATCAGCCTCTGGGCAGGTACCCCGGAGGGGTTTGTCGGTTTGCACCCCGGCACCGGCGCCAAGACATTTGATGCGGTAGTCGGCAACTTGAGCAAATTGCACGAGGCGAAGAGACGAAGACGAAGCGATTTGCCGAAGACCAGAATCGTGAACGCGATCTGCACGACCAATGTGCGAGAGATCCCCGAGATGATCGAGCTCGGCGAGCGCGTGGGTGCGGATGAGATCTACTTCCGTTTCGGCGGGATCACTCCCGGGGTCGAGTTCCTTAGCCTCACAGAAGAAGACGGACAGTATCTGAAAGAGCTCCTGCCCCCACTAATCGAATCCAGGAAGGGGAAGACACCCAGAACGAATCTGCGCGAGAACATGCTCGATCTGCTTGATGCAGGCGATTTCGATGGGATCTACCTGGGCGGTTTGGCCGATCGGATTCCCTGCTACGTTGGGTGGTACTTCGCTCGGGTTTGAGTGGATGGTACTGTCTTGCCCTGTTGCGCATGTGGCAGA
>CAZFNT010000664.1:0-2391 GCA_964520315.1 uncultured Gemmatimonadota bacterium | reverse complement strand
AATCGGCTTGCCGCCTTGCTTGAGACCAAGATTCGCACGGCTCGGGCACGCATTACGTGGCGGATCCTGGTTGATGGACGACAGGATTTCGTGGGATGTGTTGCGTGAGTAGAGAGAGCGGGGGGACGTGAGCGCTGATCTGATCGGTGGGCGATACCGGCTGGTGGAGCCGATTGGTGTGGGCGGGATGGGGCAGGTCTTTCGCGCGGAGGATCTGTTGGCCCATGCGCCCGTGTGCTTGAAGCGCGCTCGGGTGTTCGACGTCAACTACTTCTCCCCCCCGACGACAACTACACTTCCCCACTCCTTGCCGTGGATTGTGGTGGGTTGCAAGGGGGCGAGGGGGGAATCTGTCCCCCCTCCTCTTCCCCCCCGAAGGGGTGCCCCCCCATGGGGGGGCAGGTCAGCCAATGCTGACGCGTGTGCGTTTTCATGGCGTGCCGTCTTTGGCCCGTGCTTCGGTGCCGAGCGTGCCGTTCTTGCTTTTTGCCTGTTCGGTTCTGTAGCTCTTGCCCGTCAGCTCGAGGATCGTCGCGTGATGGACGAGTCGATCGATGGCAGCGGCGGTGGTCATGGGGTCTTTGAAGATCCGATCCCACTGCGAGAAGACCAGGTTTGAGGTAATGACGACGCTCTTGCGCTCGTAGCGTTCGGCGAGGAAGGTGAAGAGGACCTCCATCTCTTCGCGGTTCTGCTGCACGTAGCCGATGTCGTCGAGGATGATGACATCGAAGCGATCGAGCGATCTCAGGAGGCGATCGAGCTCGAGATCTCGCTTGGCTACGAGCAGTCGCTGGACAAGCCGGAAGGTCGGGACGAAGAACACCGGTCGGCCTTGCTGAACGAGTTCGTGACCGATGGCGCAGACGACATGGGTTTTGCCTGTGCCTGGCAATCCAAACGCCAACACGTTCTCGCCTCGATCGGCGAATCCCCCTTCGCAGAGCGAGGGGAGCTGACGCCGCACAGCGACGGGGAGTCGCGGCACATCGAGTGTCGCCAGCGTCTTGTCCGGCGGAAGCTGCGACTGCCTCTGGAGTCGCTCCATGCGCCGCTGCCGGCGCTCTTCGAGCTCGAGCTCGGCCAGCTGCTCGAGGTAGTGCGCGAAGCTCCAGCCGGCGCGCTCCGCTTTGCTGGCGAGCTCGATGTGATGTTCCACGAATCCTGGTAGCTTGAGCGCGCGCAGCAAGACCGTGAGCCCCTGGGGGTCGTGCGTGCCCATCAGCTCACCTCCTCGCACGCGATGGTCGGTTCTGCGAGGAGCACGTCGTACGTGGCGAGATCCACGGCCATCGGAGGCATCTCCGGGACCTCGGCCTGCACGGGCGCGACAAGGGCCTTGACGCGGTCGGCAAGTGGCACGTGCCCTTCGGCGAGGAGACGGTTGCACGCTGCCTCCACCGTGCTCTCGAACGTAGACGCGGAGAGGTGCAGAATCCGCAGATACTCGATGTCCGCTGGCCGTCCTGGGCGGTCGGATTGGAGCGCGTCGAAAGCGTCCCTGAAGATGGAACTTGGAAAGAGATCGTCACGATAGCGATACCGCGCGAAGCCCCCGGGATGACGCACCAGCGACCAGATCACATGCCGATAGTCGACGCGGTGGCGACCTTCGCCCTTGAGCCGCTCGGTAGAGAGCTGAAGCTCGCCCGCATACCACACCTCGATCCGATCGTCGTAGATTCGAGCACGAACCTCTTCGTCGCGCAATCGCGACGGGACGGAGTAGATGTTGCGCCGAACGGAGATCGTCCCCCGCGAGTTGACGCGGACTCTGATCTCCGAGTACTCGGGTAGCCGAGAAACCGCCACCGGTCGCATCGCATTCAGCTCCTCCCGCACTCGATCGTTTCGAGTGAGATTGGCCCGGTCCACAATGTCCTGCAACCATCGCTCGTAGACCTCGACACTCTCGAAATCCGCGTTGCCCCGCAGCAGAAGGCGCTGGCGAACACGTCGCTTCAGCGCCCCGTTGAGCGCTTCCACATCGCCATTCTGCTCCTTCTCTCCAACGCCCGTCTTCCGCGGCTTCATGCCAAGATGTTCGACCAGGGACTCGTAGTCACGATTGAACGCTCGCTTTCGGTCCCCGAGATCATGCGTCGCCGCCGACGAGTTGTCGGTCTGGTGGAATTCAGGAGACCGCCCAAGTCGGAAGATCGCGGCCTGAACACCTCCGCGCAGCGCGGCCATCGACTCCGACCGACATACAGTCACCCACTCCCAGTTCGAGTACGGCAGCACCGGGTGGCAGAGCAGGTGCGGAAAGGGCGCGCCGGCGATCGTCACGCCAAGCTCCGTGCCGTGCGTGAAGTCCGTCTGCATGGCCTCGCCCGGCCGGTGCGCCTGGGCCAAGAAGACCCGCTTGTCAGGACCCTGCTGAGCACGCCA
>CAZFNT010000663.1:0-2392 GCA_964520315.1 uncultured Gemmatimonadota bacterium | reverse complement strand
CGGGTTCCCTGAGCGCCAAATAGGCTGCTCCCCCCTCCCCCGCCGCGACGAAACCCCCGCCATAGCCGTAGGAATCCCCCTCGGTCTCCCACGACCCCAACAGCACCGGCTCCGTGGGTTCGTCCAAGCCCAAGATGTCCAGGCGACCGCCTTCGGAAAGCGCGTAGCCACGATCGCCCTGAATCGCAACCGACACGAGCGGGCCTGCATCACCACCGGCCACGAACACCGCCAACGCCTCCGGCTCCGAGGGCGACTCCAACCCGACCACGAGAACCAGATGCGCGGGCAAAGCCACCAGCGCCAGATCCCGGTCCACCGCCAGCGCGGCGGCATCGGCTACGCCACTCAGGCGCCCCAGCTCGATCGGCTCCCCTTGCGCCCCCGATCCAAGCACGATCAGATCGTCGTAGCTCGCGATCAGGTCGAAGTCGGGCGTCGAAACGAGGAGCGCATCCCCATCGGCCGCCAACAAAGCCGAAGCGCCCAGCCATCCGGCCCCCGCGATCGCCGGCGCCCTCCATCCCCTCCGAAACCTCTGGATCACACGTGCAGAGCGAAAAAAGCGCATGACGTCCCTCCGATCCTCCCTCGATGTGGTCGAGTGTTCGGTCGCGCGTCACCGAGATTCTAGCATGCGTGTGTGCCGCGATTGAGCCCCCTCGACACACTCCTGAGATATTGTCAAAATGGCTGCATGACGGATCCGGGAAACTTCAGCTTCTTATCGCAACCCCCACAATCCCGCCCCCCCGCACGCTCAGTGATCCAACTCTCATAATTCTCACAGCGGCGATGACCAAGGCGGAAACGACCGGCGCAGAGGCACTTTACCAGAATCCGCGGCGATCTCGATGAGCGAGTCCGCCGAATCGGCAGCATGCATATCCCCCGGATACCCGGAAATGCGAAGATCACGGATATCAGATACCTGGAACCGCTGATACCGGGAATCAGCGTGTTGGTCGCCGGTTCGAGCTCCGTGCCCTGGGCGGCCCGGGTGCGCCTCCGGGACGGCCATGAGATCAAGAGATGACGGCAAGAGCAACTACCGCCTACAAAATATATCGCGACAAATCCTCATCCTCGATCAATCCGGCCAGCGTGCGGCGCGCCATCTTGGCCGTTATGCGCACGCGGCGCCGCGCCGGGGCGCCGGCCGATTCGAAGAGCGCATCATCGAGCAAGCGTCCCAGGATCGTGAAGAGGCGGCGGGCGCCGATATTCTCGCCGCGGTCGTTCGTCTCGGCCGCGACGCGCGCGATCTCGCTCAGTGCGCCGGTGTCGATGACGAGACGCACGCCCTCGGTGGCGAGCAACGCCTGATACTGGCGCACGATCGAGTGCTCCGGCTCCACGAGCACCCGCTCGAGCGAATCGACCCCCAGGGGATCGAGCTCCACGCGGATCGGGAATCGGCCCTGGAGCTCAGGAATCAGGTCGGAGACCCGGGCGCCGTGAAATGCGCCGGCCGCGATGAAGAGGATGTGCCTAGTAGAAATCGGCCCGTGGCGGGTCGAAACGGTGCAACCTTCTACGATCGGTAGGATGTCGCGCTGCACTCCGCCGCGTGAGATCTCGGCGCCGTCGTGAAACGAGTCGCCGCAGATCTTGTCGATCTCGTCGATGAAGACGATCCCCTTCTCTTCGGTGCGGGCGCGGGCTTCGGCCACGACGCCGGCCGCATCGAGCGACGATTCGATCTCTTGCCGCTTCAGCGCTTCGAAGGCGCCGCCGAGATCTAGCTCCACTTTTCTCAGCCTGGCGGGTCGGAGCGACTCTGCGAAGTCGTGAAAAGGATCGGTCGGCGCAAATATGTCACCAGTCGGCGGGGCTAGCGATACTTCCACGCGCCCTTCCGGGAGCTCGCTCTCTTCCAGCGCGCGCACAAGTGTGTCGCGATCGCGGGGTAGCTCGATCCCCCGCGCCCCGGCTACCTCGCGCAGGCGTCGAAGCGCCCGTTCCTCGGCCTCCGCGCTGGCCGCTCGCCCCCGCTCCTCGCGCACCATCGCGACGGCCAGATCGGTCAGATCGCGAACAATCGACTCCACATCGCGGCCCACGTAGCCGACCTCGGTATATTTCGTCGCTTCGACCTTGACGAATGGCGCCCCCACGAGGCCGGCGAGCCTGCGCGCGATCTCGGTCTTACCCACCCCTGTCGGCCCCACCATCAAGATATTGTTCGGCTGGATCTCGGCGCCCAGCGGTCCCGGCACCCGCCGCCTGCGCCACCGGTTCCGCAACGCGATCGCTACCGCCCGCTTCGCAGCCGCCTGGCCGACGATGTGGCGATCGAGCGCGGCGACGACTTCGGCCGGAGTCCAGTTTCCTCGCGCGCCCATCTCCCCGAAGTGCTCAGCCACGACGGAGCTCCAGGAGCGATATCCGT
>CAZFNT010000662.1:0-2403 GCA_964520315.1 uncultured Gemmatimonadota bacterium | reverse complement strand
CCAGGCAGCCAGCATACAGGCCAGGAAGCACGCAACGCTCCCTTCAACCGACTTGCCGAGATAACGCAAGCGCCCGAACGACTTGCCCACGAGGGCCGCCGCCGTATCTCCGAGCACGAGGAAGGCCATGGCGGCGGTCGCGACCGGCTTGGAGAGGCAGAGGATAGTCGCCGCGGCGGCGAGCATGACGAAAGTCGCCCCGTTGAGCTCCCGGGTCTCGTGGCGCCGCAAAAAACGGGCAAAGATCGCCATGAAGATGCGGTTCCCGCGCCGTGAGCGCAGCTTGATCAGATCGGCCCAGAAAAAGAGCAGCGTGAATACCACCAGCAGCCACTTCGACACCAGCTCCGACGGAATCCAGTAGTAGAGAACCGGTATCGAGATCGCCGCGAGGTGAATCGATTTGCGTTTGAGCTCCTGCGCGAACCCCATGCGCGGGACCGTACGGGGAGCGGGGTTGCGGGGTCAAGGAGTGTGGTGGGACCCGCGGCGCTTCAGCATCGAAGAGGAAGATGCGGGAGACCGAGTATTGGAGCGCCGATCTCCGCTGTTTCGTAGCCAGGCATGCCCCGCCGTTCCGCTCCCCCCGAACGCGACGCCCTGCGTGCATGCGACACGCTGGTGTCTTGCGCGGACCCCTATGGGGGTTTGTGGCCGCCCGAGGCTGCCGAGTCCGCGAGAGGGGGCGCTGCTGGCCGTGACCTTGCTCTTCTTGCATCCCATCCGCGGCACATCCGGGCGCCGGGATGCGCTCTTCATTCTTGCGCCGACACTTGGCTCACGCTCGACTTTGAGAACCGGTCGGCCGTGACTGAAGCGCTTTCGCCGGTCACCACGAAATCAGACCTTCCCCCATTGTCGTAGAGCCCGCCTCGTCACTCCCCCCCTTTCCGCTTTCTCTTGCGCCGCTGGGCCACCGCGTCTTGCAACAAAAACTCGATCTGCGCATTCACGCTACGGAAATCGTCGGCGGCCCAGCGGGTGAGCTCTTTGTAGAGTTCGGGTGAGACCCGGAGCAGGAAACGCTTTCGCTCGGGCATTGCTCCGGCCTACTGGTAGAGCGTGCCCGCGTTGACGACGGGGGAGGCGGAAGACTCGCTGCAGAGGACCACCAGAAGATTGCTCACCATCGCGGCCTTGCGCTCTTCGTCCAGCTCGACGACCTTCTTTTCGTTCAGCTTGTCGAGGGCGAGCTCGACCATGCTGACGGCGCCGTTGACGATCTGGGTGCGGGCGGCGACGACGGCGCTCGCCTGCTGGCGGCGGAGCATCGCTTCGGCGATCTCGGGGGCATAGGCGAGGTGGCTGATTCTGGCCTCGATGACGCGGATTCCGGCGCGGGAGAAGCGTTCGGTGAGCTCCTGCTCGAGAACCTCGCTGACCTGGTCCGTGCCCGCGCGAAGGGTCAGGAGCTCCTCGTCGGCGTCATCGAAAGTGTCGTAGGGGTAGGAGCCGGCCATGTGACGCACGGCGGCTTCGCTCTGGACGACGGCGTATTCCTCGAAATCGTCGACGTCGAAAGAGGCGCGATAGGTGTCCTCGACCTTCCAGACGACGACGGCGGCGATCTCGATCGGGTTGCCGGCCTTGTCGTTCACTTTGATCTTCTCGCCGTTCAGGTTGCGGGCGCGGAGGGTGATCCTCTCCTTTGCGTAGAGGGGATTGGCCCAGAAGAAGCCGTTCTCCTTCACGGTTCCTTTGTAGGTGCCGAAGAGGACGAGCACGCGTGAGTCGTTCGGGTTGACGATGAACAAGCCGAGGGAGACGAAGACGGTCAGCAGCACGAGGGGGATGAAGTAGATCAGCAGGCTCGGGTTTTGAGTGCGGACAAGGGTGACGAGCGTGAAGATCGCCAGTGCGATCATCAGGGCGACGATGCCGGCGACGATGTAGCCGTTGGCGGCGGTGCGGGATCTCTCGGTGCTCATGGGGTGCTCCTCGTATCGAAATGGTATCGGGATGATATCATAGTGATCGCGGTTGCGGGTCCGTTTTCGATACGCCGGCCGAGCCGATGCGATTCAGTTCGGGCGCGGGGGAAGATCGAAGACCGGGATGACAGCCAGTCCTGGCAGCAATGAGCAGGGGGCAAGGGGAAAGAACGCGAGCAGATATCTGGCCACCAGCACGATGAATCCCGCGACGACGCCAGAGAGTACCCCCTTCAGGAATCGCTGCAGATAGCGGCTCAGCGACTCCCCGTTCCGCTGTTCAACAGCTGCTGAATGCGCTACGATTTGCCGATGGTCACAGCCCCCTATTGGGCGGTCGCTCCTGTTGGATGTGTACCGCGCACCCACCGATCAACCTGCCCAAAAGGTCCAGATGAGCGACTTCACTACTGATCAGTATAGTGGACCCCAGATTCCGGACAGCAGTTTAAGCTGTGCCTGAGAAACTGAG
>CAZFNT010000661.1:0-2406 GCA_964520315.1 uncultured Gemmatimonadota bacterium | reverse complement strand
ACCGAACACTGAAGAACTCGGCCTGGAAGAGCTGGGAATCGAGATGAAGGGTCCTTTTCTGCGAGTGGACGACCGGCTTCGCACGAGCGCTACCGGGATCTACGCGATCGGAGACGTCGCCGGTCCTCCGATGTTGGCGCACAAGGCGTCGAGGGACGCCGATCTGGTCGCGGAGGTGATCGCGGGAACGGCGGCCGCGGATGTCGGCCGGCGCGCGATTCCATCGGTGGTGTTCACCGATCCCGAAGTTGCGACGGTCGGTGCCACGGAGCGAGAGCTCGAAGCGCGACGGGTCGACTATGCGATCGGCAAGTTTCCCATGACGGCCCTGGGGCGCGCGCTGACGATGGGCGAGACCGAAGGCTTCGCCAAGACGCTTGCCGACCGATCCAGCCACACTTTACTAGGAGTGCAGATCGTAGGCCCGCATGCATCCGACCTGATCAGCGAAGCGGCACTCGCACTGGAGCTCGGATCCAAGGTTGAAAATCTGTCTCGTACGGTGCATCCGCACCCGACCATAAGCGAGGCCGTTATGGAATCCGCGAAGGGCCTCCTCGGCGAGGCGGTTCATATGTTGCCGAAGAAGAGACTCTAGTTCAGCCGAATCGCCAGATCGTAAGCATGCGCGAGCGTGCTCTGCACATCGTAGGTGTCGTGTGCCTCGGTCGTTCGAGCAAGATAGCGCGACAGATCGTCGACCGCGCGCCACCAGTTGCCGAGATCATGGTGCAGCATGCCGCGATCTCTGATCTCCGGGAGCCTTCCTGGGGCGGCCTGCAGTAGGCGGATAACCGAAACAAGGGCGTGATCCGCGCTGCCGCTGCATCGAAATGCGCGCTTGAGCGTTCGCAAGATGCGCAGTGTCAAGTCCTTGTTCGTGAGGGGCGCGGGCACATGAGGAGTCACGACACCGCCTCCGGTAGCCCGCCGGGCCTTTCGCAACGCTTCCGCTGCATCGAATACCCGTCCTCCATCGAAGAGGTCGACGAAGATATCGGCGCCGATATGAAGCACCAACTGCCCCGGGAGCATCACGGGACGACAGGCGTACCCCGATTCGCGCAGGGCGCCGATATAGGGTATCGCGAGGGTCGCGGCGGTTCCGAGGCCTCTGCGCAACACTTGGCTCAGATAGCAATTGCGAGGGTCGTAGAAGTCCGCTGTGTTGCCCCGCATTCCGTGTTGGACGAAGAAGTAGTCGTTCAGCGCACGCACCACATTCATCGGCTCTCTTTCGCCCGAAATCGTACAGACGGCGGCGAGCACGAATTGGTGGTAGCTCTCGAGCGCACCTTCGACATCAGAGCTGCTCGCGTGGTCCGCCTCGACGAGCAAGGCCGCGAGTGGCAGGTCGATCTCGGGATCTTCCGAACGAAGAAGCGTCGCGAGGGGATCGTCGGAGTCGGGGAGGTTCATGGCGTGAAGCGCCAGGCGAGCACGATCCGATTGGTCGCGGCGTCGGATCGATCGCCCGGCGGTTGCGCTCTGCGCAGGTGGGTGAGCTCAGCTATCAGGGACGAGTCTTTCCACACTCGAACGCCGACGAATGGAGTCCACTCCCAAAGGGCGTTGTACAGCACATCTCGATCGGGGTCGATTCTCGATACACGTAGCCCCGGAGCAACCCCGGACCAATCGAGCGCCCCCTCGACGGTCGAGCCGGTCATATCAGCGCCCGTCAGCCGATTGTCGGCCGCGAGCCACTCCGCCCAGATAGAAAGTGACTTCCAGTCGAGCGCCAGATCCACCGCCCATGCGAAGCCGGTACCGTGTTCCGTCGAACGGGCCCAGTTCAGTCCACCTCCGACCGAAACCCCCTTGGTCAAGCGAAAAGTCGAGCGGGAGATCCACTGCTTCTCGTCATCGTCATCCTCGTTCTTCGGCCCCAGGCCGTTCATGGCCGCAATCTCGATCTCGAGTTTCCTCGAGTCCCAAGTCCTCGCCCAGCGGAACATCAGGCCTTCGTCACGCCCCACGAAATCGGATTCGCCCTTCGGTGCCGCGAACTCCTCGTCGTTCGATCCGAAGATGTCGTACACAACATCTCGCTCCGTCGTCAGCAGATCGGAGCTCGCTATGAGCGCCCCGCGCGAGAAAGGTTTCTTGAATCGCCCGAGCTGAACTTCGATGCCGCCCCAGACCTCGGCCTCGACGTAGCCATCGAGCAGCTCGACATCATCGGGGCGTACTTTGACCTCGATCGAGAGAGAGCGTCGCTTTCCGAGATCTTCCTCGATCGCGAAACGACAGCGCCGCAGGCCGAACGAGTAGGGCTCGTCGTCGCTCGGGCGCTCCAACTGAAACTGCATGAGTGGATCGATCTTGGTGGCGGGAGCGAGAGTTGGCGCCGCGCACAAGAGCGTTAAGAGTGCAGTCGCCCCTGATGCTCTCCATGTCGTCATC
>CAZFNT010000660.1:0-2408 GCA_964520315.1 uncultured Gemmatimonadota bacterium | reverse complement strand
GCGAGGGATCGCTTCGGTGTTCTCGACGTTGTTGAGCATCAGGATCAGACCGATCACGGTTCCGAGAAGCCCGAACATCGGCGCGACTTGCGCGAGCTGTCCGAAGATCCGCTCAGACAGTCGATACTCCTCAGCGAGGATCTGCGATCGCGTCTGCATGATGTAGTGGATCTGATCAGGATCCACGCCGTCCGCCAAGAGCTCGACGCCGGCACTCAGGAAATCGAGGTTGCGCCCCCCCCTCTGCACCGAGAGGTTCACGAAACCTTCCCGCCTTGCCTGCTTCGCCACTTCGAGGAGAAGCTCATACCCCTCGTCGCAAGTCGGTGGCGAGGCGAACACGATCTTCAGATATCGAAGCGCCGCGCCCACAAGCTGTCGTACGCGGTAGGTCACGAGCGAGGAGCATAATGTGCCGCCTACGGTGATCGCTATACCCATGGGGTTCAGGAACCAGGACGAATCGCCCTCTTGCATCACCGCGGTCACGATCAACGCAACGCCGGTGAGAAGGCCGAGAATACTCAGGACCCCCATTCGTTCTCCTTTCTCGTCGTGACCGGAAGCGGGCCGGCTCCAATCTTGCGGCGGTAGGCGATTACACGTTCAATCAGCTCGGCGGGCGAGTCCTTCACGACGATCGACTTGCCTGTGGTCAGCGTGATGATCGTGTCGGGCCTTTCCTGGACATCCTGGATGAGCTCCGCATTGAGCACCATCTCGCCACCATCTAGTCGCCTCACGCGGATCATCGTCTCATTGCTCTGATCGTTCCGGCGCTTCGATCGATTCCGCCTTGGAAGGCGCGCCAGGCGCGGAGATCCGACCGGCGGTGATCAGAGAGCGCGCCGCGTGAACCACGCCGAGCTGCGCCTTCGCGACCTGGTCGTCGGACTGATATGGCAGAACCTCGAGCTCCTCTTCCAGCATCTCCAACACCCTCTCGGAGCAGTTCCGGAAGAACTTCTCTCTGATCTCGCGCGGTGAGCGCTTGAGGGCCGGCGCCAGACTGGAAAGCTCCATGGCGCCGATGATGTGCTTGATCGCGATCTCGTCGAGCACGAGCACGTCCTCGAAGAGGAAGACCTCCTCCTTCGCCATCGCCGCCAACTCGGGATTTCGAGTCTTGAGCGCGTCGATCAGCTGTTTTGCAGTGGCGGTGTCGACACGCGACATGACAGCGCGAAACGTCTTCTCGCCACCGATCGCGACCTCGTCGGGCCTGAGGATCTCCGAATCCAGCTTGTTCTGCAGAATCTCTCTGAGCGCTCGCAAGTCGGCTGAGCTGGCCCGAACACCGCGGCCCATCACCTCCATGACGCGCCCCTGCATATCCTGGGTCAATCCGGAGAGCAGATCGGCGGTCCGCGCATCGGGCATGGCCGTGAGGACAACCGCGATCTCGCGCGCTTCGTGGTCTTTCAAGAGCCCCAGCATCTGCTCATCGCTGAGCGCCTTGAGGAAAGAGAAGGTGCGCTCCTGGATCGGAACGATCGCATTTCGTGCCATGGCCTCCGGCTCCGTTTCGGTGAGCTTGGCCTCGCCGATGTCGGTCTCGCCACCGCCGCCGGTCTCGTCCGCGAGGCCCGTGCCCGACAGATCCATGTCCGCGCCGGCATCTGCGTCCTCTTCTTCTCCGGCCCCGGCTTTGCGCCCGATGGCACGCAGGATGAGAAAGAGGCTGAGCAGAATCAAGGCGGCCAAGAAGACACCCAGTGCGGCCAGATAGAGTAGCCGGCTTCGCTCCGCGGATCCGAGCGAGGTGTCGAAATCGAGCGGCCGCAGATCGACCACGTCGCCGCGTTCCAGATCGAGTCCGGCCCAGACCGGAACCATCGAGCGGATCTGAAGTGCCAGAGTCGGATCCAGATCGGGTTCGTGGAAGACCTGGACCTGGATGCGCGAGATGCTGGAGCGGCTCCGGGCCGAGGTCACCGTCCGCGAACGGGAGACGGGAAGACCCGGCAGAGACGCGAGTGGGTCCAATGCCGTGCCCTCGAGCGACGCATCGACCTTCCAACGGGCCACATCGAGGTCGACCGAAACGAGCACGCGGTGCTCGCCGATCATCTCGCCGACCATCGTCTCGATCCGCGCGGCCATCTCGCGCTCCAACTCCACTTCTTGAACCGTGCGGTCCGACATCGCGAGCCCACCGGCGGTGTCGGGCTGCGCGAACGAAGTGATCTGGGCTTCCGCTCCCGTTGGCAGCGCGATAAGGGATGCAGAGAGGGCGAAGAACCAACCAAGCCGGGTGATCCACCGCCCACGCACACTCTGCTCTTCTTTGCTGTTAGATCTAGGGATCGTCTTCACGCTTCCCCCCGCTCCGGGCGGCGCTGACGCCTGGCGTCGCGCCGCCCGAAAGCTCGGACGGTCGGTTCCGATGAAAGGACCGTGGTCAGGCC
>CAZFNT010000659.1:353-2412 GCA_964520315.1 uncultured Gemmatimonadota bacterium | reverse complement strand
CGCCGTCTCCCGCATGGGCCACGAGTTCGGCCGCTCGGCCTTCGTCGACGCCGAGCAAACCGCGTGGTTCCGGGCCATCGAAAAGGTCGTGCGCTCGGGAGCCGAGGAGATCGGTCTTGTCGAGATCGACGACATCTACCAGGGCTCCGACTTTCGGGGGCTTACGGCGTGCTGCGAGGTGGCGCTTGGCGCGCCTCCAGAGCGGGAGATCGACATCCTGCTCGAGGCCCATCGCTGGCGACGCGCTGGCACCGTGCTCGAACACCTGGCGAACGCTGCCAAGGATGCCGTCTTCCGTGAGCGCATCGGAATCGAGACGATCGAGGATCTGGCGAAGGCGTTTACCGAGGACTTCGCCGAAATCAAGAGCGCCGGCGAAACAACGAGGACCGCCCAGCGCATCGATGAGTTCAGCGAAACGATCGAGGCCTACCGTCGAGCGAAGGACGACGAGCGCCCACCTGGCTATTCATGGGGGATTTCGACGATGGACCGCTTCGGCCGCATTCCCGAGGTCGGGCTCGTGGTAATCGCCGCACTCTCGAAATCGGGAAAAACCAAGCTCGCCGTCCAGCTCGGCCACCGGCTCGCCGAGCGCGAAAACGTGCAGGTCTACCACTGTCCGCTCGAAATGGGCGCGGAGGAAACATTTGCGTGGTACGTCTCCCGGCACTACTCGACCGATTCCGCCACGATCGGCACGCCCGACATGCTTGAGCCCGTGCTCGCCGACCTCGAAGCGCAGTCCGACCTCTTCGGCCTTCCTGTCACGATCGACGACACTCCCGGCCTCTCGTTATCCGACATCTCGCAGCGGGTTCGAGAGTGGAAGCTCCGGGGGGCGGCCTGTCGGCGCGCGGTAATCGTCGACTATATCCAGCTGCTAAATCTTGAGCGCGACCGCGGCGAAAGCGAGGCGGCTGCGCTCAAGCGGGTGGCCTACGGGCTCCACGAGCTCGCGCAGTCAGAGCAGGTGCTTGTAATCGCAACGGCGCAGCTCAACCGCCAGGCCGAGCACGACTCGCGCAGCACTCTCGCCCACCTGGAGGGGGGCGGCGGCATCGCCCAGGCGGCGAAGACAATCGTCATCATAGACTCACTCCCCCGGCGCTACGGCCAGGACCAACCCGACCGCTGGCGACCGGAGAATACGCCGCTGTGGGTCCAGGTTACGCAACGGGGGGCGCGTAGCTTCTCGGATCGGATCGTGGCGGATCTCACGACCGGCCGATTCCGGGGGGCGGATCGCGACGACGACCCGATGTTCGACCCTCGGCCACTGAAGCGTACGACCGGGGCGGGTGCGGGAGGAGGCGAGTCGTGGGATTGACCGCGCTGTGCCGGCATTGCCGGAGCGAGGACCTCTACGCTGTCGAGGCAGCCGGCGCACCCAGTGTTGTGAATCTCCGTTGTCGTGGATGCGGGCATCGCAGCTTTGTCCACGGCTTCGACTTCGAGAACCGCGAATCCGGCCGAGAGCCGGGGGATGAGTGAATCGGTGATAGAATCGGACTGGAACCGGATGTCGATTCGGGATCTCGGCGGGCCGATGTTGCGGCTGCCGTTTTTCGAGCTCTGGCCGGGAATGATCGTGACCGAAGGCTGCCAGGGTCGGCGGCTGGCCCTCGAGGATGGCGCGACCTCCGGCGCCTGCTACCACTTGGCGCGTTATCTGTGGGCAGAGCACGGCCCCGGTCGAATGTGGCTGTCGTGGGATGACGAGCCGCCAGGATGGGCGTGGGAGATGGAGAGCGGCCCCGGCATGTGGCCATTCCCGGACGAGCTCCGGTGGCCCAGCGAAGAGCACGCGATCTACGCCGCCATCGAAGCGATTGGCACGACGGGGGCACGTGACCCCCGGCAGGCTCCCCCCGCTTTGGGGTGGGCATGACGGATAGACCAACGCCCGACCTGCGACGAGTGCGGGGCGGCGTGCCGAACGCTCACCCGGCGCCGAGTCAATGGGACCATGCTGGCGCTCTGTGCCGCGTGCGCGATGGGCGCCGCGAGGTGGCCGAGCTAGTGGATGGGCGGTGGCGGGTGTGGGCGTTCGGTCGGA
>CAZFNT010000659.1:0-343 GCA_964520315.1 uncultured Gemmatimonadota bacterium | reverse complement strand
TGGCACGACGGGGGCACGTGACCCCCGGCAGGCTCCCCCCGCTTTGGGGTGGGCGTTTGAGCGGAGGGTGAAGTGATGGCCGACCTCCCCGAATGGCCCCCGCCCGGAATCGAGTGGTACTACTCCGACGGCCACGTCGCGATTGCGCACGGGGATTGCCGAGAGGTGTTGCCGTTGCTGCCCAAGGTGGACCTGGTGCTGACGGATCCGCCGTATGGGGTGGGTTACGTGACCACCTGGAGGTCACTAAGTGACCCATTGCGTCGTCCCATCTGCGGCGATGAAAGTCTGATGCTCGTGGCACAGATATGGCCGGTCGTTCTCGACACCCTCGCGCCCAACC
>CAZFNT010000658.1:0-2413 GCA_964520315.1 uncultured Gemmatimonadota bacterium | reverse complement strand
GTAATCGACTCTCAACGATTCCTGTTGAGACAGTCTTGATCCGCGCCTTGTATACGGGCGATCGGAGCAGATTGTGGAAGTACAGCGGTACAGCCAGTCCGTTGAAACGGTACACGCAGTAGGCGGGGCTACAGATTCCTGGAGAAGCGGAGACCCCCATGCTTCCGTTCCACGCAAGCATGATGTTCACAACAAGATCGTTAGCCTCGACGCACTTGTAGCCGACCAGGGACGCCGCTCTTGTGTCAGGCTCGTCCGATCCGTCTTTGGCTTTCCGTTCCGTGACGCCCGTGTATTGCGACACACGCAATAGCTGTTCATTTCCATCCGCCGAGCGGCTGTCCTGTTCTCGCAGTAGGTACTTGAGCCGCCGCACCTCCCAATGCTCCGGCACCTCCCCCAGCCACTCGACGCCGGAGTCCTTCATCGCGGGATAGGGTTTGAGGTCGGCGATCATGCGTCAGCCTCCCGCGTCAGTTGTGCTGGATCCCAGATCTGCTCGGCCAGCGCGCCGTACAGTCGCTGACGCGCATCCATCTCGGCCTTCTTGAAATCCTCGTGGGCTTCGAAGGGCAACCCCGTCTGTTCGACGAAGCGACGAAAGCCGGGGTCGTGTTCGTAGGCCTTCTCGTGCAGTGACTGGGCGAGCAGGTTCTGGCCGTAGTAGTGCTCCCGCTTGTCGGCGTAGGGCTTGTCGCCGTAGCTGGCGTTGAAGCTCTTGGGGAGCAGCAGCAAGCCGCCGATGCGGTTGCGGTATTCCGAGAAGTCCGTGGGGTGGCTGAACTCGTCGGTGTGGCGGTCGGCGTGGTTGGCCCAGATGTGCTCGACCTCGTAGCCGTTCTTGCCGCGCCGCTGGATGTACTCGGCGTAGCGGGAGGTGCGGCCCGATTGCGTCTCGACATAGTCGGTCATGCGGGCCAGGAGTCGGTGGATCTGGCGACCGTTCATGCCGTGCAGTCGGAAGCGCTCGTTGCCGGCGAAGGTCTCGTCCTCGTCGTCCAGTCGCTGGACCAGGAAGTCCGCGAGCTCTGCGCTGGAGTTGCCGCGGATCTTGAGGATCACCAGCTGGAACATCGCGTACTGCATGGCGGAGTAGCTGGTGGACTTCCAGTTCCAGATGCGGCGGGCGATGAGGATGTCGATGTAGCCGGCCACGATGCGGAGCTTGCGGAGGATCTCCTCCTCGTCGTCGCTCTGGCGAAGCGGGGTCAGCAGCACGGGGTACTGCAGGGTGAAGTTGTTCTGGGCGTTGAAGTGGATCGCTTCGAGGCCGGACGTGAGGGTCTCCGCCGCCTCGCGAATCCGCTGGTACCAGCCGCTGTAGAAAGCGAAGTCCTGTTCGATGAAGCGGCCGAAGGAGGCGCTGTTGCTCAGGTCGAGCGGCTCCTCGTGGTCGCGCACCCAGCGGTGGAACTCGGTGCCGATGAGGTCGAAGTCCCGGGGCTTGGCGCCTCGCTTGCGTTCGCGGATCGTCTTGGCGTGCTGGCTGCGGAGCCAGCTCTTGACCGCATCGGCGTCTTCTTCCTTGCCGATCTTCTGCAGTGCGGTGATGCGTTCGCGCCAGACCTTGCTGGCCGCATTGCGGCGGTCGGTATCGGTGATATTGGTGAGAAGGTAGCCCTTGAGCATGTCGGTGGGCGTCAGCGACAGACCGCGGTCGTTCATCGTCTCGAAGATGGTGTAGGCATCGGCGTCGGAGTAGGCGGTGATCTCCACCAGGTGCACATTTTCGATAAACCAGTCGGCGAAGAAGGGGAGGGTCTCGCCTTCGAGGTCGTCGGGGAAGACCTCCTCGATGTCCTGGAAGCGATAGAGGATGTTGACCACCGACTCGGACTGGCCGCCTTCCTCGAAGGACTGTCCGGTGAAGAGCGCGTCCATGCATGGAGTTCGCTCTTCGACATCGAGGTTGAAGGAGCGCTTACCTGTCTTGTAGGAGTAGATCAGGTTGGCAAGTTCCTTCTTCTGGTCATCGTCTTCGAGCTGCCGGTAGATGTGGATCAGCAGCAGGGTCAGCGAGGTGAGGCGCTGTTGCCCGTCGATGATGAACTTCTGTCCGTCCTTATCCGAGATGATGATCGAGCCGAGGAAGTAGTGGCCGTAGTCGCCGACGGCGCTGCGCTCGTTGCCGGACTCGTGGCTTTCGAGGAACTTGTCGGCGAGATCATCGATCAGTTCGGCGACCTGTTTCTTCTCCCAGCGAAACTCCCGCTGGTAGTAGTCGATGGCAAACTTGCCGCCACCGAGGAGGGTACGGATGTTCTTGGCATCGCCACGGATCTCTCTCATTTCGCCTCCCCGACGATTTAACCCAATAGCCCCACGTTCTCCTGCTCCAGCGTCAGGATGTCTTTGCGAATCTCATGGAGCTCACGCAGCTTCTTAGGCTTGTAGAAGTAACGGGTGAAGCTGA
>CAZFNT010000657.1:0-2421 GCA_964520315.1 uncultured Gemmatimonadota bacterium | reverse complement strand
TCACCAAAGAGCATCGAAACCCGCACCAAACTCCTGCGGGCCGCCTACCGTGGCAAGCGCCCGGGCATGCTCCACGACAAGGGCGCCGATCGGGCACGCCGCCACGTCTGGAACTCCGTCGCCAGGGCTCCCGACGACAACACCATCTCGATTCGCGCCGACGCCGCGCTACAACTAACCCTCGCCCTGATCCCCGGCATCGTCTTGGCGGGCACCCACTTGCGCGGATCCTCCGACGCCCGCGTGCTGCGTCATTGGCAACAGACCGGCCATCGCCCCGCCGGCTACCTCCTCTACCGAGCATCGGGCGTCGTCCAGCTCGTCGGAATCCTCATCACCGGCCTCGCCACCCTCGGCGTCGGAATCGTCGCCGCCTACTGGATCATGAAGCGGCGCAGCGAGCGGATCATCTTCCAGGCCCCGCCCCGCGGAAGTGCCCGAAAACGGAAGCGACAGCGGCGAAAGTAGACTCGCGGACAAGAAAGACGGGGGATTGAGGCGATACGCGACCTCGAACCCAGACTCTGAAAGCGACGCAATCCCGCGTCGGGCTGCGGACACGATGGGGGCTGGGCCACCGGTGCTTCTGAACGCGTGCGCCGGAGCGCAGGGCCGAAGCGGGTGGGGCGCCGATCGCTGCTGCATCCGCGCGCATAATATCCCTCGGCTTTTTCGATTCTGCTCCACCTCATGCAAGGCCTGTGGCACTGTTTGCCTAATTTTCTATGGCCACCTCCACAAACCCCCGCGGCCGCATGGATGCCACCGACCGCAAGATCCTTCTCGCTCTGCAGGCCGAAGGACGCATAACCAATGCCGAGCTCGCACAGCGGGTAGGGCTCTCGCCCCCTTCGGTCCTGGAGCGCGTCAAGAAGCTGGAGCGCGCCGGGGTCATTCGCGGCTATGTGGCGCTCTTGGAGCCGGCTCTGGTTGGCATGCGTTGCTTCACCTATGTCGAAGTGTCGCTCGCCCGTCACGGCAACGAAGCGGTTCAGCGCTTCGTCCGACTCATCACACGGATGGACGAAGTTCTCGAGTGCCACCACATCACCGGCGAGGCGGACTGTCTGCTCAAGATCGCCACGCGCGACATCCCGGCGTACGAGGAGCTGATTCGAGTGGAACCTCGTTGCCGTCTCGGACGTCGTCAAGGGCTCGGTCTACTGTCCCGATGGTCTCGACGTCGACACCCTCCTGTCTCTGGCCCGAGCGGGAAGATCGCTCGAGGAGTACGGCGGCTCCGGCGAGCTCCACAAAGGGTGGAACGCATCGAAGACCGCCACCAACACCAACGCGCACACGGCCTGCGAGCTCTCGTTCACCGACCTGGCGACCGGTGAGCCGGCCATTGGGCATTGCCGCGCCGCTCTCGAGGCCGGTAAGCACATCGTCACCAGCAACAAGGGCCCGGCGGCGCTCCAATGCGCCGAGCTGAGCGCCATCGCGAAGAAGAACGGTGTTCGCTTCATGATCGAAGGCACCGTGATGGCGGGAACGCCGGTGCTGAACCTCGCGCGCGGTCCCCTGGCCGGATGCGAGATTCGATCGGCCCGCGGCATTCTCAATGGCACCACCAACTACATCCTGTCCGAGATGGAAAGCGGCGCCGCCTATGACACTGTGCTCACACGGGCGCAGGAGCTCGGCTATGCCGAAGCGGATCCGACCGGTGATGTCGAGGGCTTCGACGCGATGGCCAAGGTCGTCATCCTGGCCAATGTGGTGCTCGGAGTACCGATCGGCCCGGCCGACGTCGCGCGCACGGGGATCACGGGAATCACGCCCGAGATGATCGAGAAGGCTCGCACCGAAAACGCGCGATGGAAGCTCCTGGGCAGCGTCGAGCGTAGCGCCGAAGGGGTCAAAGCCTCGGTGGCACCCGAGCTCGTACCGTTCAGCCATCCACTCGCGGGAGTCATGGGGGCGACCAACGCTCTCACCTTCGAAACCGATCTCTTGGGTGATGTCACGGTCGTGGGGCCCGGCGCGGGGAAGAAGGAAACAGGCTTTTCGATTCTGAACGACATCCTGCAAATACACCGCGGCGCGGAAGGCAGAGCACAATGAAGATGCTCATCGGCGGCGAATGGATCGCCAAGGAAGAAACGATCGATGTCCTCAATCCTCTCGACGCTTCGCTTGTCGACACAGTGCCCAAAGCTACGGCGGAGGACGTCGATGCCGCCATCGCGTCCGCGATTCGGGGCTTTCATATCAACCGCGATCTGCCCGCGCATCGCAGGATCACGATCCTCTTCAAGGCCGCCGAACTGATGCGGGAGCGCTACGAGGAGCTCGCGCGAACCATAGCGACCGAAGGCTCGAAGACGATCTCGGAGGCCAGAAAAGAGGTCGGGCGGGCCATCAACACGATCACGATTTCGGCCGAAGAGGCCCGCCGCGTCGATGGTGAGACACTGC
>CAZFNT010000656.1:0-2427 GCA_964520315.1 uncultured Gemmatimonadota bacterium | reverse complement strand
TCTCGAGGTCGAGGGCGCGCAGATCGGCGAGGTCGGAGCCGACGCTGCTCATCATGTGGAGGGTGCGGTTGTCGGCGGCGAAACCGAGCGGCATCGTGGTGAGCGCGTCGTCCGACTCCCACTGCATGATCGGGTTCCAGCCCTCGTCGTCGCGGCGGAGCAGGATCCGCCCGTCGGCCGGGGTGGGGACCAGGGCGAGACGGGGCTGCATATCGTGGTCGACGATCCAGCCGATCACGCCCATGTCGTTTTGCGCGATCCGCTCTCTGGCGCCGGTGCGGGTGTTGACCAGGTAGAGATCGTGGAGGCGTTCGTCGCGGTCGTTCATGGCGATGACGATCTCGTCGGGGCGGTTGCGCTCGGAGTGGATCGGGTAGGCGGCGATCCCATCGATCGGGGTCAGGTCGGTCGGATCGCCGCCATCGAGCCCCTGCGCGAAGACGTGCCAGTTCTCGTCCCCCCCGCTGTCTTGCACGTAGAGAAGCTGCTCGCTGTTGCGTGCCCAGAGATACTGAGTGATGCCCCGGCCGCGGTCGCGGGTGAGGGCGCGGTCGTCCCGCTCGCCGATGGTGCGCACCCAGAGGTTCAGCACGCCCTCGTCGGGGGCGACATAGGCGAGGCGTTTGCCGTCGGGCGAGATCTGTGGGGCGACTTTTTCGGGGTTGCCGAAGAGGGTTGAGCGGGGGATGAGCATTTGTTGGTCTCCGTCGGTTGTTTGGCACCTGCGATCATAGCGGGTCGGAGACCCGTAGCGGTGATTCCGCGCTGAGGATCTTCGTGAAATAGCCCTCTCTTTCGAGCTCCGGGTGTGGTGGATGGGCGCTGATGAGCACGCGTTCGATGGTGCGCGAGCGGATGACGCGCTTGACCCGGAAGGACGACACCGAGCCGCAGAGCACGAGGTGGATCGGCGCACCTTGGGAGAGGAGATTGTCCCAGACATCTTCAGCCGCCCTCGCTCGCCCGCACCCACTACGATATCGCAATGGCGCACCAACTCCTGGTCGTGGTGATCGACGGGGCCACCTGGAACGTCGCCGATCCCTTGATGGCCGAGGGGCGGATGCCGGTGTTGGCCGCTCTGCGCGCACAAGGTCGCGCGGGAGTGCTGCGCTCCACGGTTCCGCCTCTGACGCCGCCCGCCTTCGCTTCGATCTTCACGGGCGTCGGGCCGGGGCGGCACGGCGTCTTCGACTTCTTCGGCCATGCCACCGACGACTTTCTGGAGCGTCCACCGGTCGATGCGCGCGACATCGACGCGCCGACCGTCTGGGAATGGCTGGCGGCGTCGGGGCTCGCGGTGGGCCTCGTGCATCTGCCGATGACCTGGCCGGCACCGCCGGGAGTTCGCTTCGTCGTTTCGTCTCAGCCGGGGGCGCGGGGCGTGTGGCCGGGCGGGCTGGGGGAGGAGCTGGAGCGGGTGGCGCCGGGGCATCTCATCGCGGCGGCGGGGCACCGGCGCTGGGCGGGGGCGGCGGCTATGGCGAGGGCGATGACCAAGGCGGAAGAGCTCCGGCAGCGCGCCGCGCTCCATCTCGCCCGGACCCGTGCCTGGGACGTGCTGGCGATCGGCATCAAATCGACCGACGCGGTCGCGCATACGGCCTGGGCGGATCACGACGCGACACATCCGGCGCATCGGCCGGAAACGGTCGATCGCTTGGCGCTTGAGTATGCGCGCGCCGACCGCTTTCTGGGGGAGCTGCGGACCATCGCGCCCGATGCAAATCTGTTGCTTGTTTCCGATCACGGCCACGGCCCTTGCACCCGCACATTCGGAGTGAACCGATGGCTGATGGAGGCGGGGTTTTTGTGCGTGAAGCGTCGCTACGAGAAGGCAGCGCGTTCCGTCGCCCGCTATCGATGGCTGCGAGCGCGCCGCGGCAGTGGTTGGGACACATTTTTGGAGATGGTGGACTGGCGGCGCACCCTGGCCTACGGGGGCACTGGCACCGAGCAGGGGATCTATCTCAACATTCCTGGAAGAGGAAGAGTGCGTGGGGAGGGCGATACGCTAAATCCGGGCGGGGAGTGGGATGCGACGCTTTGCGCGATCTTGCGGCGTCTCGAATCCGCGACCTTCCCCGGCGGCGGAGCAAGAATTCGTTGCACCCCGCGCGAGGAGGTGCTCCACGGACCGCACCTCCACCGTGCGCCGGAGCTTTTTCTCAGCATCGACGGTGGCGAGACGATCGCGCGCGAGGGGTTGCGCCCCGGACCGCTCTTTCGAGATGCGGGACGCACTTCCGGCACCCACCGGCCCGAGGGGATGGTCGTCATTGCCGGGCCGCACGTGCCGAAGGGGGGCGGAACGATCGAAGGCGCCCGCGTGGAGGATGCCGCCCCGACCATCGCGGCGCTCTGCGGGGTGCCGGTGCCGGCGGGGCTCGACGGGCGGGCGTTGGTCGCGGGGGGAGAGGTTGCCGA
>CAZFNT010000655.1:0-2434 GCA_964520315.1 uncultured Gemmatimonadota bacterium | reverse complement strand
GGTGCGGCATGCAGATCGAAGCAGCCGCAGCTGACCGGGTTCCCCTCGATCAGGGCCTGGCTCAGGGCGACCATGAAAACCAGGAGCAGGCCCGCCGCGACCGTGGCCGCTCCTCGCCTCCACACCCCCAGAATCAGCGCGAGCCCGACCACGAGCTCGATCCCCGGCATCGTGAGTGCCTGCACGTTGATCAGCGCATCGGGAAGCATGTCGTAGGCCCAGATATTCTTCGCGAATGAAGGTGGATCGGCGAGCTTAGGCCGCCGCCACGAACACCGCACCCAGACCGATCTGCACCCGCACCGCCAGCCATTCGCTTCCGAGGAGCGCCCGAATTCGGCTCACCGCGCAGCCCCCCTCTCGATCGCGCCGCCCCTGGCGGTCCAGTCCGGATACCCCTCCCGATAGATCAGCACGTGCATGAAGCCCGCGCCCCACAGAAGCTCTGAAAGCAGGTGGGAATCCGGGCAATCCCCACCATTGCAGTAGACCACGATCGGATCCTCGAACTCGGCGCTCCACGCCAGCTCCTCGATCCTGCCGGCCACGACCGCGCTCTCCCAATACGAAATCGAGCGCGCCCCGGCAACATGCCCCTCTTCGAACTCCCGGCTGCGGCGCGAGTCGACGAACACCGCCCCTTCCGAATAGAGACGAGCGGCCTGGAGCGGATCGATCTCGACCGCGAGCTCATCGGGGTTCGGTTCCGGCAAAGGAACATCGGAAAGATCTTTGGGGAGAGCGCCGGATCCTGGTGTGGCGGCGACAGCGTGGCCAGAAAGCGCGGCCCTCTCCGGCGAGCCGCCAGATCGATCGACCCTTGCTTCATGGGGGGGGTAGTTGGAGACCCAATCCAGTCGCCGATGCTCCCCCGCTATCAGGTTGTTCCCTATACCGATCGCGGACCCGAGGGCGACCAGTATCAGCGCCCGCGGGGCCGTGGTTCTTGCGTCATTGGCCATGCACGGAGGCTACTCCGGCCGCGGCCTCCGACTCCACTCTCTCAGTTCGCCGGGCCGAAAGCCTCACCGCAATCGGATGGTCGGCCGGGAATGCGTCGTTTCACATAGATCCCCTGCTTCTCTATGAAGGCGCAGAACAGGGCATCCCCCTGGCTCGCCAACTGAACTTTGGACGCATCGAGATCGGGAAAGACGTCGAGCATTCTCTCGGTCGGCGTCCCCGGGTCGATTGCCCAATCACATCCGTTGAAGCTCTTCACGAAGACGCTTCCATCGCTGCGGCCGTAGATCTTCTCGCTCCACGCCACCCAGAGTCGCGACCCCCGAAAAACGATGGCGGGGCTCGATCCCCAGCTGTCGCTCTCGTCGGGGTTTTCGTTGAGCGCGGATCCGACCTGTTCCCACTGCGATCCCGTCCAACGCTTCACGGTGATCAGCCTCGGCGCGCCGAACATGGTTCTGAGAGAACCGTAGGCGACGTGGATATCCTCTCCATCGAAGGTGACAGTGGGCGAGTTGCCGTCCATCGATCCGGCGATATCTCCGCCAAAGGCGACCCAGCGGTTGTCGAGCCCGACCGCCTTGGCGTACACGTCCTCGTGGTCGTTCGATGCCTCCTCCCAGGTGGCCACGACTCGGGAGCCGTCGAACACCAGATCGATACTCCCGATCTCCAAGCTGGATCCTACGTTCAGCGGGCCGCCGCCGAGCGTTATCCACTCGCCGCTGCGTAGCGCCTTCGCCCAAGCCCTCTCATTGCTGCCTGCGTGCCGCTCTTCCCACGCCACGGCGACATCGATGCCGAATGCGTCGACAGCGATCAGGTCAGCATGTCTCGCATCCTTCATCGGGTTGATATTCAGAGGGTTCGAGCCGGTGTCAATCCAGACATCGCCCGGCTCGTCGTAGTGTTTGACGAAGAGTTCTCTTCGTACTCCGGTCTGTTCGTTCCGCTGGTCTAGAGCCAGGTAGAGCAGGCCGCCAGAGAGGGCGAGAGAGGGGCTGTAGGCGCCCTCTTCACCCCCGCCGAGGGGCTGCCCGAGTGTCTGCCAGGTCTGCGACAACTCGTCCCAAGCTTCTACTACGATCTGGTAGTCCTGCGGATTGGCGCTCTTTCGAGTGGAGTGGGCGATGATCTCTCGTCCCTGCGCGTCGTAGCAGATCGAGATCGGGTCGTGGCTGAGATCGATCAGATCGCCTTTGGCGCGATCGGTGCCGAGAAGCTCCCACCCGGCCGGTATAGCTGTCGCCGTGGACGCCGCGGCGAGGGTCGAGCAGAAAGCGATGAGCTTCGTGGCGCGATCGCCGAATCCTGCGTTGCTTTGAAACATGGTTCCCTCAGGTTTCGTCGATGTTTGACGCCGAAGGATAACGCTCGCATTGAGCTGCGGCGCGAAGCGCCGACTGCTCCAATGCGTTGTGTACGCCCGGCATGGGCGTGAACTGATGGGGTGCAAGTCCCCTGTGGAAGG
>CAZFNT010000654.1:0-2439 GCA_964520315.1 uncultured Gemmatimonadota bacterium | reverse complement strand
ACTCGATCTCCGACTTGGCGAAAGACGAAAACCCGGTTTGAATGGCCTATTCGCTCGCAAGGAACGGAGGGTCCGGCCGCCATGTTGCTCTTGCTGCTCGCACTGCTCACACTCAACTCGCCTGCTTTCGCCGATGACGTTCCAACATCGATCCTCCACGTGCCGGAGGACTACCCCAGCATCGGGGACGCGCTGACGGCCGCGGTGGACGGCGACCAGGTGGTAGTCGCGCCGGGGACCTACGAAGAACACCACCTAGACCCCCGGGGCAAGGCTGTTGTCATTCGCAGTACCGATCCCTACGACCCTGAGACGGTCGAGGGCACGGTGATCGATGCGGTGGGTCGGGGCTACGTGCTCCGTATGGGCAGCGGCGAAGGACGCGAGACCGTGGTCCTTGGCCTCACACTACGGGGAGGTTCCCGAACGGGCATAACTCTGACGGGTAGCGCCCCATCGATCCTGCGCTGCCGAATTCTCGACTGCTACTCGCCCAACGACGGAGGAGCTGTCCGGGGTACAGACGCCTCCCCACTCTTTCGAGATTGCCTGATTCGCGGCAACGGTGCTTTTCTGGGTGGCGCCGCAATGTACTTCCAGGGCGGTGGTGCCGTGGATCTCGTGGGCTGCATCATCGAGCACAATGGCCAAGACGCCGCGGGTGGCGCGATCGTGGTCGGCAGATCCGTTGGCCTGCAGGTTGCCGACTGCGTCTTTTCCGACAATCGTGGTGGCGCGATCCACGTGATTGGAGAGGGCGATGTCTCGATTCGTTCCAGCGAGTTCACCGGCAACGGCCCGGACCATGGGGCCGTCCGCGCGCTGGAATGTCCGCGGTTGACAATCGAGGACTGTCGGATGGAAGAGAACACGAGTTCCAACGGTGGCGCCATCGGTCTTCACTCCACACACGCTCGTTTGAGCAATCTGATCATCCGCAATAACTTCGCAACCGGCGGCTGGTGGGATCCGCCGTCTGGCGGCGGCATCGCGGCAATCAATGCTTACGTCGAGCTGTACGATTCACAGATCAGAGGCAATCGCGCAGAGTACGGTGGAGGGTTCGATGGCTACCACGGCACCGCTTTCATCACAACCACCATCTTCGAAGAGAACTCGGCGGAATCTGGCTCTGCCGTGTATCTGAACTCTTGCGATATGAGCGCAAGCAACACGATTTATGCAGCCAACGACGTGAGTTCCACTCCCGGAGGTACGATATGCAGCCTCCAGGCGCCCGTGACGCTTACGAACTCGACAATTGTTGACAACATTGCCGCCCATGCCGGCGGAGCGGTCTACAGCAACGCCGAGGTCACACTTTCGAACTGCATAGTTTGGAACAACGGCGTTCTACCGATCCACACCAACGATTCAGAAATCCGCTACAGCGACATCCAAGGCGGCTGGCCCGGCGACGGGAACATCGATATCGATCCCTCTTTGCGCTCCCGCGGCTGTTTCGATTTTCTCACGGGTCCGGATTCCCCTTGTGTCGACACCGGCGATCCTTCCCTCATCGACGCCATCTACGATCGGCACCCGCTCTGGCCCCGATGGTTTGCCAACGACGCGCGCTCCGACATGGGAGCCTACGGGGGACCGGGAAATTGGCGGTGGGCGAAGATCTTTGGGTCGGCCCTCGGCGGGTCGAAGCAGATATCGATGGCGTGCCGGTTCAACGTGCGGGACACCGTCGGTGAGGGCCGCCGGCCAGGCGGGATGCGAGTCCCAGAGACCCCCGACCCCGAGCGCTACGTTTTGCGAAATCGTGCATTCCTGCAGAGTGGGATCCGCATCCGTTGCGAAGATGCCCCCCCTCTCGATTGTCATCCCCCATGCTCGCATTGCCCGTGATCACAAGGAGGTCACCACCAAACCGATCGATGAGTCAGCGTAACCCCTATTCCAGGAGAAGCTCAGCCCGATGTGCGCCGAGATTCAGCGTGCGGATCGGGGCGCCCGTTGGCTCCCCTGGTGGGCCAACCCGGCGCAGGGGGGCAGGCAGGTCGACAACTATCGCGCGATGTCCTGGGTTGACCACCACTCGACCGCGCTGGAACTCCCTGCCGTAGAGCCCGCCCTTTTCTTTGTAATCACCGATTGGAGCTCCAAAGGCTAGCGTCCACTGGGGATCGAAGGACTCGGCGGCTTGGTGCATATTCGCGCTGTCGTGCACCACCGCCGAATAGTATGAACGCGGCCCCATGCCGAGCTGGAAAGTCGCAAACCAGAAGCGATCCGAATCGCGCTTGTCCTTACCACTCCCCACCTTCCCCTTTAGGTATTTGGTGTAGCCAACGAAATACTTCCCACGCTTCTCGACATCGACAATCATGTCGACGGTTGCGCGCCAATCCCTTTCATGAAGATGTTGGTTCAGTGGGCGCGCGATCGGCCCCCGGAACCCCTCCGTCTCGCGCACCCGTGGCTCAAATG
>CAZFNT010000653.1:0-2440 GCA_964520315.1 uncultured Gemmatimonadota bacterium | reverse complement strand
GCCGACCACGGATGCCGCACGGATCAGGGCGGCGGTTGGCGTGGATCGTTCCCCGATCACCAGCGCCAGGCGTTCGAGCTGCTCCGGCGCCACGAGACCCGAGGCCACTTCGAGATCGATGAGTGCCTCTCCTTCGATCCAAAGAGCTGGAGGATCGCCCAGAGGATCGATGCCCTCCAAGAGAAGCGCGAGCTGATCGAGGCACCGCCTTCGTGCGGAGCCGGGCTCCCCCAGCCGCCCGGTTCCGCGCAAGGGTGGCTCATCGAAGGTGGGCTCGATCTCCAGCTCGACCACGACATCCTCGAGATCGCCCTCGACGAGCAGCGTGGCCAAGGTCATCGGCGTAAGGTCGGTGGCCGAAGTGGCCCAACGGGTCGTCGCCTCCGATGGGTGAGAGATCCGGCTCCACAGCCAGTGGCGAGTCCACGCGAGGCGCGCATCTGGCACAAGCACAGACAGGCGTTGGCCTCGATGCATCTCTCGAAGAACCTCCCCCAGGCTGTTGGGGGGATCCTCGGCCAGGAGCTCGATCTCGAGCTGCGCCTGACGCTCGACTGGAGGGGGGAGGGCATTGCAGGACATCCCCTCTTATCATCGGCAGCCCCGGAGGATGAACTTGATCTAGCGCCACGGTGTGTGGTCAGAGTCCGACGGAATCGGCCACACGAGAGATCACTCGACAGAGATCACCGCCGGGCTGAAGTCGATGCAGACGAGTTCTCAGGCACTCGATCGCCGCGGCATTGTCCACATCGGCCACCTGCTCGAGAAGGGTCGGTCTCACACCGGTCTCGTCGCAACGACCCAGCAGCGCATGGAGCGCCTTGGTGCCCCTCCAGGGAATGTTCATGAGGATTCGATTCGGCGAAAAGGAGAATCCGAGAAGATAGAAACCGCCGTCGGGTGAAGGCCCCACGATCAGCGGGTCTCCCTCCGCGAGAAGCGAAAAGGCCCGCATCAGATGGCGCAGCCGGATTTCAGCGATATCGCCCCCAACGACGACCACATGGCCGTAGCCGAGCCCGATCGTGCCATCTACCGCGCAGCGAAAGCGCGCGCCGAAGCCGTCTCCGAATACCGGCACATCCTTCACGCCGCGGCTCTCTTCGACTATCTGGCGAACAACCGGGCGCAGCTCCCGCTCCTGATCTCCCGCCAACACGAGATCGACGTCGGGGGGAAGACCACGAATGGCCGTCAGAACCGCGACCAAAAGGGCTCGATGGATCTCCTCGCCACGGGGACCGAAGGGCTTGACCTCTTGCTCCACGCGGGGAGCGCGCGCGAAAAGGAGCGCCGCCCTGGGGAGGATAGGCAGCGTGAGCTGCGTGTGCACATGGTCGGCGGCGGAGCCCATGCCCTGATTATACAGCGCCCTCAGGCTGGATCAGACGACCTGCATCGACTTGATGTGCAGCAGATTCCGAGAGCGAGAGGGGTGGCGGAGCTTGCGCAGCGCCTTTGCCTCGATCTGCCGAACACGCTCGCGGGTCAATCCAAAAATGCTCCCGACCTCGTCGAGGGTCTTCGGTCGCTGTCCTCCGAGACCGAAGCGCATACGAACCACCATCTCCTCGCGATCCTCAAGCGTGCGCAGTACACGCGTCATCTCTTCCCGGATCAAGACCCGCGAGACCCGATCGGCGGGCGACGCCGCGCCGGTGTCTTCGATCAGATCGCCCAATCTGGTGTCCTCCGACGCGCCGACCGGTCGATCGAGAGAGACCGGGTCGTGGGAGATCCGCATCACTTTGCGAACCTTGTCCACAGCCAAACCGGACTGCTCGGCGATCTCTTGGGCTTCCGGCCTGCGTCCTAGCTCCACCTCGAGAACTCGCGTCGCTTTGACGACCTTGTTGATCGACTCCGACACGTGCACTGGCACGCGAATGACTCGGCTCTGGTCCGCGATCGCGCGCGTGATCGATTGCCTGATCCACCACGTGGCGTAGGTCGAGAACTTGTAACCCTTGCGATAGTCGAACTTATCGACGGCCTTGAGCAGGCCTCGATTCCCCTCCTGGATCAGATCCGCAAGCTCCATGCCGCGATTGGAGTACTTGTTGGCGATGGTGATGACCAGCCGCACGTTCGCTTCGACCATGGAGTTCTTCTCGGCCTCCATAATGCGCAGCTGCTGGTTGTGCTCCGCGACATCGGCGCGAAGCTCGTCGAGAGTTCGACCGGTCATGCCGACCATCGCGGTTGGGCCGCCGGCGAGAACGCTCGGCATCAAGTTCAGTCGGCTGACTTCGCCGTTGAGCGTCGTTCCATTGTCCATCGCCTCCAGCACGGCCAAGGCGTCCTTCGACCGCTTCACCGCCTCATCGAACCACACCCGCTCGAAATCCAGAAGCAGAGCAGTGCGCACGACCCCCGTCAGCGCGTCGTGATCTCGCTCGGCCGCCTCGTGAGCCGAGCGCAGCCGCCGAAAAGTTCG
>CAZFNT010000652.1:0-2440 GCA_964520315.1 uncultured Gemmatimonadota bacterium | reverse complement strand
CCGCGAAGAGTCCGGTCGACTCATGGAGTTCCCACTCCCCCGAAAAGGGGCAGTCGGCGCCCTGGATGTCGGCTGCTGGAGCCTCGCCCGCGACGGCCAGCGAGATTGCTGCGCCCACGATTCCCATGGCCGCGAATCGGACATGGGTTGCTGAGAGCGGAATCGACAAATATGCGTTGCCATGAGACATCGTTAGGGCCTTTCGCGAAGCCGGTACGAGAAGGCGAACCGACAGATTCGCGAAGGTCCCTATGCAAGAAACGTTCACATCGGCCATGTAGCTTTCAAACCAACTGTCTTGCAACGCATTAGGACTGGCGGCGCGGCAGGGGACACTTTCAAGGCGCTCAGCCCGATCAATTCGCCGAAGGTCTATCTGCGCGAGTCGGGCCTTCTTCACCGCCTCGCGGTAATCCCCGACCTGGATACCCTCCTCGGACACCCACTTTGCGGAGCCTCATGGGAGGGGTTCGTGCTCGAGTCATTCCTCTCGTCGATGCCGACAACGTGGCGCGAGAGCTACTTGTCCCTAGCGAGATCCTCATCGGCCTGGATCGGGAGCGGTTCGTGGGCGGTTAGGGGAGTGAGTGGTGGCCCCGGTGGATGTTCGGTGATGACTTCGGTCTCGCCGGGGTCCGATTTGAGCTGCCGTCCCGCTTCGTCGAGAATCTCGCAGGTCGTGGCGGGATCGAGTTTCTCGACCAGGCTCTAGGCCAGGATTCGCCGGGAGAAGTTGTCGATGACCGCCAGTCGTGTCGCAATTGCGTACGGGAAAGTCCAGGAGGTGATGGTGCGCGGCTCGGCTGGGACGCGGGCGCGATCGCGGGTTCTTCCGGCCGTGCCCAGATGTCGGGAACTCGTACGGAAAACTCCAGAATGTCTCGGTGGACAGCTCGGCAAGGCCGATGGGGTCTATGGTAGGTGGGGTCAGCGCTACCCCCAGCTCCGTGCCCAGTGACGGTACGCCTCGATCCATTCCCAGCCCTTCGGCGGTGGATTGGGCAGCGGAAGATCCAGGAGCGAGAGCACCTGACGGTGCTTTCCTCGTTTGCAGACGGCGACGATATCATCGCGGTCGTTGAGATCGATCTTGACCACGGTGACCTCGACGCCGAGGACCTGGCTCGTGAACGGAATCGCCAGGTGCTCCTCGAGCATCGTGAACAAGCCCGTTGTCTGTTCCGACTCTCCGTAGGCGTCGACGATGGCTTCTCTAATCAGCTCCTGAAGTTGAACCCTTGACAGCCCTTCCTGTCTATTCTTCGACCGTGCCATTGGCAAACCTCACGCGAGATCTTCATCCTCTAGATCGTGGAGGACCGTCTGATCGTACTCTAGAATGTAGTCGTCTTCTACGTGTTCGGGCTCCGCTTTTCATTGGTCCAGCGCCTGGGGTACACGTCCACCCGGCCGCGGAAAAGGTCCATGAACAGTGCGATCTTCTCCGCTGACGATGTTGCAGCGGGCGCACGAACAGAACTTGCCCGCTCCGTGGTCAGCCTTCGCGCTTCGGTCTGCTCGACCGAGAGTAGTTGGTCCCTCAGCTTCGAGATGTGTCGCATCAGCCGGTTCCGCTCCCCATCGAGCTCCGTCAGGCGAGCTTCCGCGCGAGACAGTTGATCCTCTATGTCCGGAATCCCAGGTGTCATGCCGACTCGCAACCAGCGAAAAGGCCCAGTGGACATAGGCCCCCGCGGAGTCCGGCATGATCACCGTGGCGCCCTGGAAGTCGATGGCAGCGGCCTCGAACTCCCCGGCGTCCCCCGAGCTCTGGGCCGAGTTGTAGGCCTCGATCGCGCGCTGGAACTGGCTGAAGTACGCCAGCTCGACGCGGCGTCGCGCATCCTCGTGCCCAGGCGCCAGGGAGAGGAGCTTCTGGTAGCTGCCCATCATGTTCCGAATCGAGGCGAGCCTCCGCGGATGACGTCCGATCATGGCCGCAGCGTACCAGCGATTGGCGAATCGGTGCCCGCACGAATCGCCGAGGCCGCCAGCGAGCCACGTTAGAATCACCGATCGAGATGCCCACGATTTCGTCCCCAACAAGCCCCGGCGAGATGCCGGCGAAAGGCCCCCAATGTCGACCCGATCACGCGCGATCGCCGCCCTGGCATCCGCCGCCCTTCTGCTCTCCCTCTTCCCGCCCCATTCAGCCCTTGCCCGGTCGAGTGGACCGCCGGCGGAACGCACCGGCGCCCCCGGAGAGCAGACCTGCCTCAACGGCTGTCACACCGGAACCCCGCTCAACGGCGGCGGCGGCGCCTTGGATCTGATCGGCGCCCCTGCCAGCTATGCGCCCGGCGCCGACTACAGCTTCTGGGTGGAGCTCGCCGAGATCGGAATGTCGCGCTGGGGCTTCCAGCTCACCTCGCTCGACGACGCCCACGCCTCCGCCGGATCGTTGCAGCCCGGCAACCCCGACTCCACCCAGGTCGTGAAC
>CAZFNT010000651.1:0-2454 GCA_964520315.1 uncultured Gemmatimonadota bacterium | reverse complement strand
GTGTGTGATAGGTAGGTAGGTAGGGAAGATTGGCCCTGCACTGTCGAGCGGGACCACTTGCTGTGTCAATGCTCCCTCATGACCACTTAGGAGATTAGCCGCGCCCGACCTCGGAGGCAAGGGCTTTTTTTGAGAATCCGGATTCTTTTTTTCTCTCGAAACCCTCTGGCGCCACGCCGTTTAAGGGCGTCTCCCCTGGATGTTATTCACTTATTTCAGGATGTCGCACTTGCGGCGTTCATCCGCATCGGGGAGTATCTCGACCACAGGCGAGCGGATGGCTCGCGCCCCCCCGTGACCAAGACCTCTACGACGAAGGAAAAACCGTGGCGGAAACACCGAGCGGAACGGAAACCTCCATTGCGGTCTTCATCGATTTCGAGAATCTGGCGCTGGCGTTCCCGTCTCGCGCCACCGTTGATCTGGACGTCGAGCGGATCCTCGGGCGAATGCTCGAGAAGGGGAAGATCCTGGTCAAGAAGGCGTATGCCGACTGGGGCAGATACTCCAAACACAAGAAGGCCCTGCACGAACACGCCATCGAGCTGATCGAGATACCGCATCGGACCTTGAGTGGGAAGAACTCGGCCGACATCCGTCTCGTCGTCGATGCGATGGACCTGAGCTACTCGAAGGAGCACATCAACACCTTCGTGATCGTCAGTGGAGACTCCGATTTCTCTCCTCTGGTCTCGAAGCTGAAAGAGAACGGCAAGCATGTCGTCGGCATGGGCATGAAGAACTCGACCTCGCAACTTCTAATGGAGAGCTGCGACGATTTCATCTTCTACGAGAGCCTCGAGCCGACGGCGGCGCCGAAGACGGACCCGACGACGATTCCATCTACGGTGCCGGACGACCGGGCCGAGATGTTCCGTTTGATGGTCAGGGCCGTGGAAGCCCTGCAACGAGAGAACAAGGACCTCATCTACGCTTCGATGGTCAAGGATACGATGAAGCGCATGCGTCCATCTTTCCACGAGACATCGGTTGGGTACCGGTCGTTCTCGGAGCTTCTCGAAGAGGCGGAAGACGAGCAGTTGCTGGAGCTGAAGATCGATCCTCGCAGCGGAACCTATCTGGTGTCGCTGGTCGTGCGCAAGAAGCGGAGCAGACGTTCCAGGGCGAAGCGTTCGCAGTAGACCGGGGGCTATCCTCTCGAGACGAGCAAGCGCGGAGAACGCAGCAGTCCGAGAGGCGCCGTCGAAGGCGGCGCCAGCACGTTTTCGAGGTGACCCAACACTCGAACTCGCAAGGTGTGCAAGCCGGTGGAGGAAAGACGGGAGCCGAGATCCACACTGTGGCTGCTCCACGGCGCGGCACCCACGAGTTCGCCGTCGAGCATCACTTCGAAAGAGACGCCACCAGGCGGCTCGCCGTCCTCGGCCAGTGCGAGAATCACGCGCTCGTCGCTGCCCAGTGTCGAGCTCTCGATATGCCAGGTATAGACGATGTCCCCGGCGTGGTGAGCCAGCCGCTGGCCGCAGAGATCGGTGGCCGCGATGGCTGCCGGGCGGGGGCCGACGCCTTGCCCTTCCCCGGCGCAGGAAAGCTCCCCGAGCAAGATCAGAGGCTCCAGCTCCACCGGTGAATCGAGGCCACGCTCCAGCAGTATGGTGTTCTCGCCTGCGTGCAAGAGAGAGCTAAGATCGAGCACTTCGAGTGCAGGATCCAACCACCACCCAAGCTCGATCGCGCGGGGAGTCGCGATGGCGCCCGCGGAGGCAGGCTCGGGCCTTCCCGCCTGCTTCGGCTCCGGCGCCGCACGCTGGGCCGCCCGCTCGAGCTCCGCCCCGTTGACCATCACGGTCGCGGTCTGGGCACTCTCCAGGACGAGAGCAATCGGTTCAGTCGGCGGCGCCGCCATCACGAAGCGCGTCTCCAGAACACAACGTTCTTCGTCGGAACGAGCCCAGGGCCGCTCCACCAAGAGACGTATGGCGCGGGCAGCTTCGTCCAGCTCGCAAGGCTCGGAGAAGGGGCAGTCGGCCGGCCGGGCTCCTCCCCTACCCGAGGGCGGGGACGATGCGCTGTGCGTGGCCCGATCGAGCTTCCATCGAACCGTGGTCAAGGGGATCGCCGTGGCGCCCACCAGCTCCACGTCGATCGGCTCGGGCAGCTCCACCTCGCGCACGATCGACCCCCGCATGGCGACCAGGTCCGCCTGGGCCTGGGCCGCCAAGTCGCCCGATGGTGGCGCATCCTCCTCATTCTCGCCCCCCACAAGAAGCGCACTCCCTCCAGGTGCGAGCCGAAGCGCAAAATGGCCATCGACCCCCGGGAGCAGCGACCGAGCCCCGCTCGAGGGATCCCAGATCCTCATCTCCTCCTCGGCGTCGATGAGAAGGTCGAGGGAGCGATCGGCCCTTCTCGACACGACGAACACGACGTTCCTTGCCCCCAGACGTCCACGGCGAAGCCAGAAGGGAGCCGCGCCCTCCTCGGCGCGACCAC
>CAZFNT010000650.1:1779-2459 GCA_964520315.1 uncultured Gemmatimonadota bacterium | reverse complement strand
GTTCTACCGCCTGCTCTTCCGCGCCTTCAACCGCCCAGACGACGAGGGGGGCTTGTGGCCGGAGCTGGCGGGGCTGGACCGGCCCGGGGCGCTGCCATTCGCGATCCAAGCCGGCGCGGGCGACGCCCTTTCGGCGGATCTGGAGATGGCCCTGGACGATCTCGAGGCCCCGAAGAGCCTGGGAGCCGATCCGCAGCCGGGGCCGCTCATGGCGGGCGTCGCGGCCGTCGATATCACGCCGCCGCGAGGCTGCCCCTTGGGGGGAACCGGACGCTGGCGCGAGGATCTGCTCCACCACGACGACGATCTCGATCCGGCCTGGTATTCGAAGTTCTTCTGGCCGCCCGAGGATGTGCACGACCCAATCATGGCTAAGTTCGTCGTGCTCGACAACGGGCAGCGTCGGATCGTGCTCGGCGGTCTCGACACGGTCGGTTTCAGCGCCCATTTCTTCCGAACGATGACCGACCAGCTCGAAGATCTGGGCATCCATCGCGAGAACTTCTTCGTTTCCGCCACGCACAACCACTCAGGCCCCGGCGCGATGAACCTGCTTCCTTTCCTCTGGTTCGGCGCGATGGATATCTACGATCCCAGGGTCGCCGAGCCACTCATCGAGAGGCTCGCCGGCGGGGTCCGCGCCGCGGACGACGTTGATCGCATGGACCGCGGCGACACTT
>CAZFNT010000650.1:0-1769 GCA_964520315.1 uncultured Gemmatimonadota bacterium | reverse complement strand
CGGGGTCCGCGCCGCGGTGGCCGATCTGGAGCCGGCGAGGATCGGCTACGTGACCGGTCCCGACGACGTAGGGCTTTCGCGCAACTCGCGCGACGATGTCGAGAAGGTAGACCCCACGATCGGCGTGTTGCGAATCGACCGCGCCGACGGAACGCCCAAGGCGGTCGTGTTCAACTTCGCTGCGCATGTGACCGCGCTCGATAGCGAGTGGCGACACATGAGCCGCGACTTTTCCGGCTTCGCCGAGGACTGGATCGAGGACGGCCTTGGTGAGGGGGTCGTCGCGTTTCATGTAAACGGCGCGGAGGGGGATCAGGTTTCCGATGCGCACGGTCGCTCCAATCTCGACGCGGCGATCTGGGTCGGCGAGCAGCTCGGGGCACAGGTGCTCGATCTGAGAGCGACAATCGCAACGGCGGATGAAGTGGAGCTCGATGTCGAACGAAAGATCAAGTGGATGGGCGCACCGCACAGCCGGCCCGGTTTGTGGGATACGGAATATCCGATGGTCCCCTGGTGGTTCGTATTGCCGCTCGGCGGAACGGTGGAGACCAACGCCCGGGTCGCCGCGCTGCGCATCGACGATCTTCTGATCCACTCGATTCCGGGCGAAGCGATCTACGATGTCGGCGTCAAGATTCGGGACCACGCCCACGGGAAAGGGTACGAAGATGTCTGGACCTTCGGGCTGACCAACAACTACATCTCGTACATGACAACACGGGAAGAGTACTGGCAGGGCGGCTACCAGGCCGCGGCGAGCTTGTTCGGTCCCAATACGGGACGCAAAATGATCAACACTTCGAAAGGTGTGATCAACAGGATTTCTCGGCGATGGGATGGGCCTGCGCGGTAGGTTCTTGATGGATTCAATAGAGGACTGGGCAACGCGCCCTTCGAGCGCAATCCTGGCGTCGCTAGCGTTTCTCGTGACGTACTGCGGCCAGTCCCTCGATCTCAGCCCGCCACCGGTCCCCTTCCCCGAGACGGTGGCGATAGCGGCGGGCCAGTTCGTGATGGGCTCGCCTGAAGGCGCGCCGGTCGCCCCCGGAACACACGGCTTCACTTTGGGCCTACGGGTTGCGCATTTCGGTTCTTGACTCGAGAGCTACTGTGCTCCCGCAACAAAGGACGCCCTTTCAGATGGCTTTCTTGGGCGCGGGGCTCAGAAAGCTCGCGCCGCGATCCACTCCTCCACCGGCTCCCAGGTCACTTCAAATGCATCGATCCCGAGAACGATGTCTCCATGCCCGTGGCCGAGCACACGATGCAGGGTGCGATCTTCGCTTGCGACGGCATCGTAACCGTGTCGCCTGATCACATTGTCGTTGGCCAACTTGTCGAACTGCCCCGAGACGAATAGCACAGGCAGCGAAATCTCCCCCATCGCCTGGCCGTAACGGAAGGGATCGTGCAACGAGTCGCGGTGGTCGTACGCGCGCAGCCCGCGCTTGCGAACGCATTGCATGAGCTGCTGCGTAACGCTCGCGGAAATGTTGTCGAAACCGCGTGTGACGAATACATCGAGCACATGCTGGTCCATATTCTGTGGATTGAAGATGTCGGCCAGCAAGAAACTCGTCGCCACTACATCGAATACCCACTCCAGGAACTCCGCCAAGAGACCGCCGACGAAAGGAATGTCGCGAATGTCGGCGGTCATGAACTCCACGACATCCTCGATCGGAATACAGTTCAGGATCGAGACGGCGATCTGCGCGTAGGTGTCGTGAGCGAGTTGATCGATGATTACGTTATAGGCCCAGAAT
>CAZFNT010000649.1:0-2465 GCA_964520315.1 uncultured Gemmatimonadota bacterium | reverse complement strand
GTAGCTCCACTACGCCTCCGCTCAAATCGGCTTGCCGCCTTGCCTAAGGGTCCACTCTGTTATCTCTGCGTGGACCCTAAGACCAAGATTCGCACGGCTCGGGCACGCATTAGGTGGCGGATCCTGGCCTATCATCAACGCCCGACCGTGCTACTCAGTGATCGTCAGCGCGAACACATCGCTCGTCTCCGGCAGCGGATGGTCGCCGGCCCCGCCCAGGTAGGTGTAGGTGCCCGTTGGTGCATTGCCGGGAATGTTCTGAACGATTTGCAGTGAGGCGCCTTCGCCAGGATCGAGCGTCACGGGCAGTGGTCCCAGAATCGGATTCCCGGCGTAGCCATCGCCGTTGGGAAGCCGGACCTCCGTCCACACTTCGACGATTCGGGGCGCGGGGCCATCGTTGCGAAGGGAGCCCGAATACTCGAGCTGCCCGCCTCGAGGAACCGTCGTGACGATCGGCGTGAGGGTGAGCAGGAGATCGGTTCCCGTCACGTTCACCGACGCCCGGGCCGACCATCCACTGGGTTGGCCATCGGCGTCTTGCGCTCGCGCTCTGTAGTAGTACCCGCCCGGCGCGCGCCCCGAGATCTCGTAGCTGAGCGAAGGCGTCGCGGACACTAGCGTCGTCACCGTGTCGAAGGTCTCGACAGGGGAGATGTCATCGACGTAGATGCCCTCTTCGATCACGGCTTGATCGGTGTTGTACGAAAAACGCATGATCACGTCGGCGCCCGAATACGCAGCCAAAGAGAATGCGGCTTCGACCCACCCTCCCGACGATCCCGTGATTCCATTGCCTTGGTTGGTGCCGTTCGGGTTGTAGTCGGTCGTGATATTGCCCGCCAGATTGGACCAATTCTGGCCGTTCTCATCGGAGATTTGCACGTAGGCGTAGTCCCAGTTGCTCTCGATGTCGTACCACGTCCAGAACCTGAAAACGTCCCCTGGTTCGACCGATAGATACTGCGTTGCCGTCAATGTAGAGACGTTCTGATGAGACTGTCCGGAATAGAAAGAATGGGTCGGGCTCTTGTAACGGTTGGTGCGAAGAGCGAAGCCGCCCGCAGCCGACCATGAGTCGGTTGATCCTTCCAGATCGTCCTCTCCACGATTCAGTCCGGTCATTTCATCCAAGCGGTACGATACAGGTGTGTCGTAGCCTGCGTTGTTGCGATTGTCCCACGCAACGGTGTAGCTGTCGCCCGAGACCGGTGGAGCCGTTACGACGGGCGGCCGCGGGGGCAGCGGCTGGAATGGCATGGCCGCTTTCTGCGCCAGATACACCGCGGGGCCAATATTCTCGTCGACGAATCCCTGGATCTTCCAATTGGAGGGCCAGAAATCATCCCCTATCTCCGGCGTAAGCGCAAATATCCGACCCTTAGTGTCTTGTTCGCCATACATCCAGTCATCGGCGTCACCGTTGGTTATGTAGAGAACGATCGAACCGATTCCGGAGGTGTAGCCGTTATCCTCCGAAAGCGAATCTCCGTGCGCGGAAAATATGTCGTCGTCCGGCGTGGGAGAGGGAATATAGCCCCATGGCCACAAGTAGTACTCGCCGTAAGTGTGGAAGTTCATGGCGAATACGAACTCGCGGGCTTCGCAGAGATCGCGAATGGCCCCTGCTGCGGGTTCGGAGAACGGACCGGAGCCACGGTAGGTTTGATCGAATGTGTAGGGGCTTGATCCGAGGTTGTCCCATCCCCAGTTGTAGCCGTAGTTGCGATTGAGATCGACGCCGTATCCGCCCCTGCGGTTCTTGCGCCAGTACGGGTCCACGTCGTCCACATACACATAGCCGTCCGGATTGACGATCGGCACGAAGAAGAGCTCGCGGTTGTTCACCAGATCGGTGAGCTCAGGATCGACGCCATAACCGGTGGCGAAGTGTTCGATGAGCTGCAGCACGGTCTCGTTCGAAACCGGCTCGCGCGAATGGTGGATCGCCGTGTAGAGAATCTCCGCCTCGTCTTCGTCTTCCAGAACATTATCAGAGATCTTCATGGCCCAGATCGCGCGGCCCTCGAGCGAAGTGCCGATCTGAAAGCGGTGCGCGATCTCGGGATATGACGACTCCACAGTCGCGAGGAATGCCGCGTTTTCGTCGTAGTTGCGATAATCCCTCAGATTCCCATTGCCCAGGAAGCCGTGCTTGCTGCGGAAATCGGCGTAGATGTCGTCGCTGAGGATGGTGAGCTCGTAGCCCAGGTTTTCCTCAAGATAGTCTCTCTCTTCCGGTGTTACGAAGGCCTCGATGGTCCCTCCGGCGAGGCCGAAGAGGTCGAGGCCGGCCTGGAGCAGCTCGACGTCTTTGAGCTGGCTGTTGAGATCGATCCGGATCCGCATCCGCGTCGGCGGCTGGGGCGCATCTTGGGCGGCGGCCGCCGATGGTGCCAAGAAGAAGGCGAAAAGGGCCGCGCAGCAAGCGGTCCATCTGGGAAAAGCAGTCATGGAGTTCTCCG
>CAZFNT010000648.1:1263-2467 GCA_964520315.1 uncultured Gemmatimonadota bacterium | reverse complement strand
CGCCATTGCAGCGCATTCTCCAAGACCGCGCGCCGGGGATCTTCATCGCCGCCGACTTGCTGGGCCTTCTCGAGAACTGCCGGTGGAATCGTGGCCGGCTGGGCCGAGGCCGAGCTGAATAGTGACACAGTGATAACAAAGGCCGCGAGGGCGGGTCTGGAGTCGAACATGAGCTTCACTCGGGGTCGGTGGAAGATGGAGGGAGGGGGTCGTAGCGGTGGATTCGGATGCGAACGAGATCGAGAAAAGTGAGCAAACTGTCTCTGACGGGATGGACTGTGCTGTGTGGATCGTTGATCCAGACTACCGGAATCTCGCTGATGGAAAAGCCCGCCTTGCGAGCCAAAAATAGTATCTCGACGTCGAATCCGAAGCCGTCGATCTTCGACAACGTGAAGAGCCGGCGCGCAATATCACCATCGAAGAGCTTGAACCCACACTGTGTGTCGGCGATCCCCCGCGTCGCGAGCAGTTGCACCATCTTGTTGAAGATCTTCCCCATCAGAACGCGGTAGAAGGGCTGGCGCTCGCGCAGCTCGGCTCCTCGGCACGCGCGTGAAGCCACGGCGATCTCGATGCCCTCTGCCGAAGCCGCTTCGAGCTTGGCCAGCTCGCCCAGAGGGGTGGAAAGATCGGCGTCAGAGAAGAGAACGAGCCGCCCCCGCGACGCCAGCACGCCTTCTCGAATCGCTGCGCCCTTGCCTCGATTGGCCGGGAGCTCGATAAGACTCAGCGGATCGCCGAAGGCCGCGTGGGAGCGCACTAGCTGCGCGGTTCGATCGACCGACCCGTCATCTACGACGATCAGCTCGCACCCGCCGTCGCGGCGACCCAGGAACTCCACGATCTCGTCGAGAGACTTCGCGATGCGGCGCTCCTCGTTGTACGCGGGGATCACGACCGACAGGTCGGGCGGCTTCTTCATGCCGAAAGCCTAGCCCAAACTTCTCGACAGGAGAGCTGCCACATTGGCACTTATTGCGTCATTATGACAGTCATCCTCATGCGAAGCCCCTCCCCTCCCCATGAATCGCAAGCACTTGGGGTCCGGCCTGGAACTTGCGCATTCCCCCATGGTGCTGATTCCCCCGTCCACAAGGAGGCAAAGATGGACCCCGCCCGCTACACAGAGATGGTCAAAGCCGCTCTCGCGACCGCACAATCCTACGCGCTGGAGCGCGCCCATCAGGAGCTTCGTGCCGAG
>CAZFNT010000648.1:0-1253 GCA_964520315.1 uncultured Gemmatimonadota bacterium | reverse complement strand
GACGGGCTCTCGCCCCGACTCTTGGAGCGAGTCGGCACCGATCCTGCGACCGTGCGAGCCCGTCTCGCCGAGAGCCTCGATTCCAGCCCCTCGGTCAGCGGGCCTGGCGCCGGTGATCTACGACTGTCCGGCGCGCTCGCGCGCACACTCGCTCACGCCGATGCGCAAGCGCGCAAGCTCGGCGACGATTACGTTTCCAGTGAGCACCTGCTGCTCGCGTTCGTCGAGGCCGATAGCGATGGCGCCGCGGGCAAGGCGCTGCGCGACGCCGGTGTTACTCGCGACGCACTGCTCCGCGAGCTGAAGAAGATGCGCGGTGGACGGCGCGTTACCAGCGACAACCCCGAGGCCACCTACGATGCGCTGGAACGTTTCGGCCGCGACCTGGTGACCGAGGCGCGCGAAGGCCGCCTCGATCCCGTGATCGGGCGAGACGACGAGATCCGCCGCGTGATCCAGGTGCTGAGCCGCCGCACCAAGAGCAACCCTGTGCTGATCGGCGAGCCCGGCGTAGGCAAAACTGCGATCGTCGAAGGGCTGGCGGCTCGCGTCGTTCGGGGCGATGTGCCCGAGGGCCTGAAGGATCGATCGATCTTCGCGCTCGACATGGGTGCTCTGGTCGCGGGCGCCAAGTACCGCGGCGAGTTCGAGGAGCGGCTCAAAGCAGTGCTGGCCGAAATCGCCGAGGCCGAGGGTCGAATCCTGCTCTTCATCGACGAGGTTCACACGATCGTCGGCGCGGGAAAGACCGAGGGGGCGATGGACGCTGGGAATCTGCTGAAACCGCTTCTTGCGCGCGGCGCCCTGCATTGCATCGGCGCCACCACGCTCGACGAGTACCGCAAGAACATCGAGAAAGACGCCGCGCTCGAGCGTCGCTTTCAGCCGGTGCTCGTGGGTGAGCCGACCGTCGAAGACACAGTCTCGATCCTGCGCGGGCTGAAGGAACGGTACGAGATTCACCACAGTGTACGCATCGCCGATGCCGCGCTGGTGGCCGCGGCAACACTTTCGAACCGGTATATCGGCGATCGCTTCCTTCCCGACAAGGCGATCGATCTCATCGACGAAGCTACCGCCTGCTTGCGAACCGAGATCGACTCTATGCCCGCGTCGGTCGACGACGTCAACCGAAAAGTGTTGCAGTCGGAGATCGAGGAAGAGGCGCTCGGCAAAGAGAAGGATGCCGCATCGAAGGAGCGGTTGGCGGAGCTGCGCTCCCAGTTGGCGTCGCTGCGCGAGCAATCCGATGC
>CAZFNT010000647.1:1771-2488 GCA_964520315.1 uncultured Gemmatimonadota bacterium | reverse complement strand
ATGGAGAGACTCGCTGGAAGACCCGCTGGGGAATGGCGAATCCGGAGCTCGCCTACGTGAGCCTGTTGCAGGACGACGTGCTCTATATCGGCGGCCAGCAGTACCACGGCGTCTCTTCGACCACGGCCGACGCCCTTCTCCTGGCCCTCGATCCCGACGACGGAACGGTTCTGTGGGATTTCGTCTGGGACCAGGGTTTCGGCTACGAAGAGGTGGATGGGATCGTGGTCGACCCAGACGCGATCTATCTTTCCGGATGGACCACGGGCGCATCCACCGGCATCGACCTCTTCGTCATGCGCCTGACCCACGAGCGCGAGATCGAGTGGATCGAAACGTGGGGCTCCGATCGTTGGGACGGGGCCAATGGCCACCTGGTTGCGGACGAGGAGCGGATCTACGCGGCGGCGCATTATGACGCGGCCGGCTTCGCCATCGGCGGTGACGTGGCGCTCATGGCGTTCGAGAAATCGAGCGGGGCCCTCGTCTGGGAAGTGATCGATGGCGAACCGGGATTGGGATTCGAGGCCGGGCTCGGCTTGGCGATGGACGGTGACCGACTGTACATGATCGGTGCCCGCCCCGAGAGCGGCGTCGGGGGCGAGCTCCACGTGTGGGCCTACGATTCCGAAGGCGGGCCGATCTGGCACACGATCTGGGGAGGGGCGGGGAATCAGCTGGGTCGCGGGATCACAGTCGACCCGATCGATGGCGCCA
>CAZFNT010000647.1:0-1761 GCA_964520315.1 uncultured Gemmatimonadota bacterium | reverse complement strand
ATTGTCGTCGCTGGCAACTCTTCGCTCGGAGGACAGACCGATTTCGCGTTTCTTCGCTTGGATGCCGCAACCGGAGAGCTCATCGACGAGCTGACTTGGGGAGGACCCTCGAACGACTCTTCCCACGACCTGGTTCTCCACGGCGCGACCGGCTACGCAGTGGGTGAGACCAGGAGCTACGGCGCCGGCGCGCTGGATGCGATCGTTCTCCGCTTCCAGCATCGGCCGTGGCTCTTGCCCCCGGCGGATGACTGATTCGAATCGATCCGGGAGAAGGTCTAACGCTCGTCGGCCCAGATTGCCAGAGGGGGCGACAGGTCGCGGTGCAACACTTCGCGACCCGGCGGGACTTCCATCTCGTCACCGAAACGGATCACGAAGCGGTAGCGGATTTCGTCCGGCAATCCCGGCTCGGCCTCGATCGGCTCCAGGTCTCCACCCCTGACCATGGCCAGGTCGGCGTGGCGGATCAGCTTCCAGGCAAGGCCCTGTTCGTCGCTCTCTACCTGGGGAAGCGCGGCCTCGTCCATCTCGCCGAGGTCCAGCATCGGAGAATCCACCGAGCTCATCGACACCCACCGGCCCCTCGAGTCCACCAGACGCGCACCGGTCGAAGACGCGAAGTGACCCAGGGCGGCGCCCGGCAGGCTCTCGGCGCCGGGCTGGTACCAGCCGTCCGGGCCGTCCACGTGCAGCACCGTCGGTGGCTCCAGATTCGCGGGGAAGCTGACGCAGTAGTGGTGGGAGTGATCGTCGTAGGGAACGAAGGGCAACCTGGAACGTCGCAGGCGCAGATCGAGATCGAGGCGTCGCTCGCTCTCGTGCAGGCGGTACTCACAGAGCAGACGCTCTTGCGAATCGAGCACCCGGGCTCTTCGGACGATCGTGTTCGGCTCCTCGATTCGGATCTCGACACTGCCCACGTCGAGCGCGCGCCAGAGGCCGAAGAACGCTTCGAGGTTGGTTCCCCACTCGACTCCCCCGAATCGATGGGGTCCGCCCTGCGCCAGCCAGTCGATCCCGGTGTCGTGATCGATCAGCTGCGAGCCAGTGCCCAGCCCCGTATCGAGCACGAGCTCGAGAGAGCCCATGGCGAGCCGATGGCCGGCCACCCAGTCCGGCGGATCGGCCGTGCCTCCACCGCGATCGATTCGCCAGCGACGGAGGGAATCGGCCGGGATCTCCGTCCGAAAAGCCAAGGTCCTGCGCTCGGCATCCATCCACCGAAAGGGAAGCGGCACACCAGACTCCGCGTCGACGAGCCGCAAATCCGGGGGCAATGGGCGGTCGCCGTGGACCTCCGCCATACCCACGTAGGCCGCCTCGGCCGGATTGAGCAGAATCAGACTCGCCTCTCCCACCGGGGCCAGGCGCGGCCCGGCGAACGCGAGCGCCTCGGATTCGAGCTGCGCGGTGATCTCCTCGCAGCGCGCCGCGATCCAGAGGAACTCCCGATTCTCTTGTTCGATCTCTTGCTTCGTCAGCAAACCGGGCCATCCAAAGCCACCACCGGAGTGCTCATCGAAGACCAACGCCGCCTTCCATGCGGAGAGAAAGCGAGTGGCGGGGTATTCGGGCCCCCCGCTCTCCGAGATCGTCTTCCAGAGATGCTCGACATCCGCCAATCGTGTCCGTGCCCGGCGGACCTGTGATGTGGACGAGGGCGTGACCATGGTCACACTCTCCCACATCCCGCTCGCGTCCCCGTCGTAGACCGGCATCACATCACCGTACGTGTCGAGGATGTAGCGGAAGAACTCG
>CAZFNT010000646.1:309-2505 GCA_964520315.1 uncultured Gemmatimonadota bacterium | reverse complement strand
TTCGGGCACCCGCTAGGGCGAGGCTACCGACGGATCTCTGGGGTAGGTGGCGGATCCTGGCTGTCGGTACAGCTTGACGCCCACGCCGCTTAGATGGTAATTCATTGAAAGTCAGCGAGTTGTAGGACGTCAGGAGGTCTCCGTTGGCGCTTTCTTCCAATCCCCTCTCAGGTAAGGACCCGATCCGGGTTCTCTTCTTGCGCCCGCCACGCCACTTCTGGCCGATCCTCAACGAGTCCGATAATTTCTTGCTGCCGCTCGGCTATCCCGCGCTGGCCGCTTGGCTTCGCCGTCACATGGACGGGGTCGAGCTCGAGATCTACGATTGCTGCGCCACGAGAACGGGGTGGGCGTCGCTCCGGGGCTTGCTCGAGAATCGGCGGCCAGATGTTCTCTGCGTGGGTGAGAAGACAATCTACTACAAGGAGGGGCTGAAGGCCTTCGAGCTGGCGAAGGATGTCGATCCCAACATCGTCACGATCGGCGGCGGGCATATCTACTCGAATCTGCCCGAATGGTCGATGACGATGTGCTCGGCCCTCGACTACGTCGGTATGTTCGAAGGGGAGATCACGCTCACCGAGCTCCTGCAGACCCTGCGTGATGGGGGCGATCTCTCGGAAGTGAAGGGGATCTGCTACCGGGACGGCGATCGATTCGTGCAGACCCCGCCCAGGCCGACGATCGAAGACCTCGATGATCTGCCGATCCCGGCCTACGACATATCCAGCCTCGAGCTCTACTCGCCCTTCGGCAACCTCTGGCCCCGCGCGGCGACGATTCAGCGCTCGCGTGGCTGCGTCGACGAGTGCAGTTTCTGCTCGTGGTGGGTGCAAGAGGGCAGTCACGAGATGGTAGGCGGCAAGCTCGTTCATTCGAAGTTCTACCGATCGAAGAGCGTGGAGCGCGTCATCGAAGAGGTGGAGCTTCTGTACGAGAAACATGGTATTCGCTATCTCTTCTGGGTCGATGCGACGTGGAACGTCGACGAACGCTGGCTCGCAGAGTTCTGTGAAGAGATAATTCGCCGTGACTACAAGCTCGGATGGTGGGCGTTTACGCGCGCCGATGGTCTCGTTCGGCAACAGGAAAAAGGTGTTTTGAAGTTGATGGTGCGCGCCGGGCTTCGGCATGTGTTGCTTGGTGCGGAACGCTCCGAGACGATCGATTTCGACTATCTGAAGAAAACCAACTACACCCACGACATCGTCAAGGAGGCGTTTCATCTGCTGCGAGATCATCATAGAGAGGTTTTCAGGCACGGCACGTTCGTCACGGGGCTCCGGAGAGATACGGCACAGTCGATCCGTGACTTGCTCGACTACGCACACGAGTGTGATGTCGATTTCGCCGCGTTTCACCCGATCACACCTTTCCCGGGGACGCCGCTGTGGGCCGAGGCGATGGACAAGGGTTGGATCGAAGAGTGGGACTATGAGAACTACGATATGTTCTACCCCGTGATGCCGACCGAGCATCTCAGTAGAGAAGAGGTCTCGCGCCATACGCAGTGGTGCCAACAGAATTTTGTGGCCAAGAGGCCGCTGCGCTATTTCTCCAGAATGCTCTCGCCGCACCCGATCCGCCGGCGACTGCACCGATGGTTCACCTACGCGATCGGACGCGTGGTGCTTCGTGATCTGGCTCGATCGATGCGTGGAGAGAAGCAGTTCGAGGGCTTCGCGGCGGCGAATAAGCTCTGGAAGCCAGGCTGGTACAACGCATGAGATGGGGGTGTGCGGCTGTCGCACTCGTGACGGCCGCTTACCTGTTCCCCGCGATCCGTTGCGGAATGGTGCTCAGCGACGACGGCGTGCTTTGGGGTGCGGCGGCCCGTATTCTCGGCGGCCAAGTGCCGGGCCGCGACTTCCCGGTGATCTATCCGCCCGGTGAGTTCTACGCGGTGGCCGCCGCGCTGGCGCTGGGGAAAGGTTCGTGGATCGCATATCGTGCGCTGTGGCTCGGCGTTCGATGTGTCGCTACGGCTCTAGCGTGGAGTGTCGCACGTCGGTTCTTGTCTCCGACATTGGCGGCGCTCGGTATCGCGCCGCTCATTCTGGTGCCGGGTCATTGGCATAAATCGTCGCTTGCCCTCGTGCCCTTGGCGATCATCTGGGCGACTTTTCGGTGGATCGAAGACAGATCGCGCGTTCGTTTCATCGCACTCGGTGTCGTGATCGGCGCGGCGTGCTTGCT
>CAZFNT010000646.1:0-299 GCA_964520315.1 uncultured Gemmatimonadota bacterium | reverse complement strand
TCCGTGCCGGGGTCGGTGACGAGTCGTGCGCGCCGAGCCGCCGGCCTTTTCGGAATCTCGTTCGGCCTGTTCGCCGCGGTGCACGGTGCTCTTGGAGTGTCCCCGTTGCGCTTTGTCGATGTGCCTTTGGCGATGGCCGCGGCACCTACGACCATTCGGGCGGCGGTCCCTTACCCGGGTCCGGGAGATCTGATGGGAGCGATCGGTGCAAGCGACCTCAGCGGGGCGATCGAGCTCTCGTTCTACTTCTGGCCCTTTGCCCTTGCCCTCGCAATGTTGTTGTGGGCGTTGCGGAAACG
>CAZFNT010000645.1:0-2516 GCA_964520315.1 uncultured Gemmatimonadota bacterium | reverse complement strand
ACGTCACGGAAGGCGACGTTCGGGTCGTCGGTCGCCACCACGCCGTCGAGGGTCGAAAAGGCACAGTCGTTCAGCTCCATCACCACGCCGTTCAGCGCCCCCAGCGCCGGCGGGATCTCGAGAAGCTGAAGAATGACCGGTTGGTCGGTTCCGAAGAGCTGACCCGACGCCACGCGGAAGGCCAGTGCATAGCCGATCTGGCCGGCCGCGCCGGTAATTGCTACACGGACGGGTTGCTTCATTTTCATGACTCCAATCGATGTCGTAATCCGTCGCTGCCGACCGCTGATACGCTACCACCATTGGACCTTTGCGTGGCTTGGATTCTGAGCCCTTTCGGGAGCAATTCCCCCGGGGGGACCGCCACGGCGAATCTGGTCTCCGTGATTGCGTGCCAGGCATGCGCGATGGCTCCGCGCCGCCCGAAATCTGACTTCTTTGGGCACAACGAGCCCGCGGCTCCGGAGTACAGTGCCCGTGCCCACGACGAGAACCACAACGCAGCGAGAAGCTGCTCGATGAGCCTCCTGTGGACCATGATGCTCAACCAGGATCCGCCATCGGTCGATGATCTAATCCGTAACAAGCGCGCATCAGGACGGAAGAAAGACCTCGCGGATGTCGAGGCCCCTTGAGTCCCTGAAAGACCCCCAAGAGCGACCGTAGAGTCGGCGAAGAGATAGCTGGCGCTCTTGGCGCCTACCCTGAGAGGATGAGACCATGCTTCTTTTGAATCCGAAGCAACATGTCCGCGAGTACAAAGACGAGAAGACCCGCAAGATCATGCTCGATGCCATCGAGTTCTTCGAGAAGAAGGGTCGCGCGCGACTCAAGAAGGACGACCACGAGCGTACCTGGTACGCGGATTTCCTGGCCTTCCAAGGGGAGAAGAAGCTCTTTGCGAAGCTCCTCACGCCGGCCCGCTACGGCGAAGGAGACGAGGAGTACCGCTGGGACACCTACCGCAACTGCGAATTCAACGAGATTCTCGCTTTCTACGGACTCTGCTATTGGTACACATGGCAGGTCTCGATCCTGGGCCTCGGGCCGATTTGGATCTCGGACAACGAAGACGTCAAAGAACGCACGGCTCAGTTGCTCAAAGAGGGCGGTATTTTCGGATTCGGCCTCTCCGAGAAGGAGCACGGAGCAGACATCTACTCCACCGAAATGCGACTCACGCCGCTGGGAGAGGGGCGCTACTCGGCCTCTGGGCGCAAGTACTACATCGGCAACGGCAACGAAGCGGCTCTGGTCTCCACCTTGGGCAAGATCCTCGAGCCGGGCGAGGTAGAGCAAGACAAATACAAACACTTCACTTTCTTTGTCGTGGGGTCCAAACACGGCCGCTATGAAGTCGTGAAGAATGTCGTCAACAGCCAGTCCTTCGTGGCCGAATACGCTTTGAACGACTACCCCATCGTCGAAGCCGACATTCTTGCCAAAGGCCGCGACGCCTGGGATATGGCACTGAATACAGTCAATATCGGCAAGTACAACCTGGGCTGGGCCTCCATCGGCATCTGCACCCACGCTTTCTACGAGGCGATCGCCCACGCCGCAGGGCGCAATCTCTATGGCCGTTACGTCACCGAGTTCACGCATGTGCGGCGGCTTTTCGTCGACGCCTACTCCCGACTCACCGCGATGAAGGCTTTTGCGCTGCGGACTTCGGACTATATCCGAACCGCATCGGCCGAAGACCGTCGTTATCTTCTCTACACGCCGATGGTGAAGATGAAAGTGACGACCCAAGGCGAAGAGGTCATCGACGCACTCTGGGATGTGATTGCTGCCAAAGGCTTCGAGAAAGACATGTTCTTCGAGATGGCCGCCAGGGACATCCGCGCTCTACCCAAGCTGGAAGGCACGGTGCACGTAAATATGGCGCTGATCATCAAGTTCATGCGCAACTACTTCTTCATGCCCGGCCAGTTCCCTGAGATCGCCGCGGTAGACGATGTTCGCAACGACGATTTCCTCTTCGATCAAGGTCCCACCAAAGGGCTGGGGAACATCCAGTTTCATGACTACGAGCTCGCCTACGGATGCGTGGATCTTCCCAATGTCGACATCTTCAAGGAGCAGATCGAGATACTGAAGAGGTTCTTGATGACCTCCGCGAGCGACGTAGAGGCGGCCAAGGAGCAGGCGAAAGACATCGACTTCCTGCTCATATTGGGCGAGCTTTTTACCCTGGTTGCCTACGGCCAGCTCATCATCGAGTTCAAGAAGCTGCACCCGGAGGAGATCTCGGACGCGATGTTGGAGCAGATCTTCGATTTCATGGTGCGGGACTTCACGAAGTTCGCGATTCAGCTCTACTCCAAGCCGCAGTCGACCGAGGCGCAGATGGAGCTCTGCCGGACGATGGTGCGCAAGCCGCTTGTCGATACCGAGCGCTACGATCAGATATGGGAAGAGGTCTTCGCATTGCGGAACGCGTACGCGATGAGCGATTAGGGTCCGGACAGAAACAAACGTGTCAGATCGCGCCCAGATTTGGGTCAGATTCG
>CAZFNT010000644.1:541-2517 GCA_964520315.1 uncultured Gemmatimonadota bacterium | reverse complement strand
CGAGGCACTCCTGGAGCGAATGGTCGACCAGGAGCTGCTGGAGCACGCAGGGGGCGATCGATATGTCGCTTCCGAAGCCGTCGAGCGACGCTACAATTATGGAAGCCTGCACTCCAACATCGACGATCCGGCGACAGTAGATGTTGTCGATAGGATCACCGGAGAGATCGTCGGCAGGGTTGCCGCGGCCGACTCGCGCAAGATCGTCGTGGGCGGTCGCGATCGTCGAGTCGTGAAGATGGCCGACGATCGAATCCTCACCGATGCGGCCGAGGGTGCGAATCCCGCGCGCTTCAAACCCTCCGGCTCACCGAGCGTCTCCTTCGCCTTGGGGCGGGCATTCGTCGAATCGCTGGGAGTGGCCGAGGATGGTGTGGGAGAGGTGAGCATCGCGGGAGAGACGATCCTGCTGCACGGATTGGGAACCGTGGGCTCGCTTCTCTTCCTCGATCGATGGGCCAAGACGATGGGTGCCGACACTATTATCGATTCGAGCCCCTATGCCGTAGCGACCGCTGGAGGCCCGGCGCGGCTGCCGGCGGTGACCGAGGCGGCACTGGAAGGCTTCATCAAAGACAAGCTGGGCCGGTTGGCGAAGCTGACCCAAGCCGGACCCTGGCGGCGCGGTGTTCCTGAGGGGCTGTTGCTGGCTTCGGTGCGGCGTGCTTGCGGGCTAGATGAAGTGATGGCATTTCTAGGGCGGGCGCGGCTTCAACGGATCGATGGTTTTGATGAGGGCGTTTTGGGTGGGGTCTTGGGGTTGTAAGGGGGGGGCGGGGGGTGCCTTCTCTGCCACAAGGCGAGGCGGTAGCTTCCCGCCATTTCAGCGATGAAGAGGACGGGGATGGCGACAGAGTATCTCCGCCCCTCGCCCGCGAAGGCCACGCAAACCCCGTCGCGGCTCACCCGAAACCGGCCGGACAGCCGGTGCTTCTGAACGCGTGTGCCTGGGGAGGTGTTGTCACAGCTGCACGGTGCGCGCGTCTTGCCGTAGATGTCTGGCGTGACAGAACGAGCCGCCGCCCGATCGCTCTCGATGAGGGAGTCCGCCCTGCGCCGAAGGCTCAAAGTGAAGCAAGAAGAGGGGGAGGGGCGGGAGCAGTAGTCGTGACCGCCGAACGAATCCGCGCTCTCGTCGCCGGCGGGGAAACGCTCGACGCGGAGTTCAAAGGGGAGGACAGGTCTCCGCTCTCCGACGGAGATTCGGTTGAGGCGATAGTCTGCCTCTGCAATCGCCCCGGCTTCAACCCCGGCTGGCTGCTCGTGGGCGTGGAGGACGACGGGCGAGTCACCGGTGCGCGTGCTCGGGCTCCTCCTCTTCTTCGGGCGCGAGCAATGACTCCGCCGGCTCGTCCCGACCCACGAGGTTGCCCTGCAGTCGCTCGCCGGTCAGCGCGTCGAAGGAAACGACTTTTTCCGCTGGCCGCTTCTGCGCGTCATGGACGAGCTGCTCGTCCGCTTTCGTGCGCGCGATCGCGAGCAAGAGCTTATGGTCGGGATGGTGCGGGTCGTCCTCCCTGATTGCCCTCTTTCCGCGTTCCGCGAAGCGGTTGCCAATGCACTGATACACCGCGACTACGCGCGACTTGGTGCCGTTGACGCCCAGTGGCACCCCGACCGCATCGAGATTGCTAGCCCTGGTGGTTTTCCCGAGGGCGTTCGCCTCGACAACCTCCTGGTCACTCAACCGCGGCCGCGCAACCCCCTGCTCGCCGACGCCTTCAAGCGCGCCGGCATCGCCGAGCGCACCGCCCGCGGCATCGACACGATCTTCTTCGAGCATCTGCGTACAGGTCGCCCGGCGCCCAGCTACACGCGCAGCAACGAGAGTGGTGTGGCGCTTGTCATGCCTGGCGGCGCACCGAGCCTCCCCTGACCATTGCTCAGGCGTCGACCCTGATTCAGAAGTCAGGTGACGATGTCTCCGTCACCCTCGACCAGCTCCTACTAGACTTCCATCTACTCGTCAGTTTGCA
>CAZFNT010000644.1:0-531 GCA_964520315.1 uncultured Gemmatimonadota bacterium | reverse complement strand
CCCGCCCAAGCCGGGCTCTGGCATTTCTCCGCGCAATCGCTCCAACGCCTCGGCGTAACCGGCCGCGAGACCACCCCCGAAGGCCACGACCCAGCCCTTGCCGAGCGCCGCGTGCTCGAATATCTCGACGCCCACCAGCGGATCACGAGGGCCGAAGTGGCCGAGCTCTGCGGGTTGAGCCCCCAACAGGCGACTCGCCTCTTGGGCCGACTAGCAAGAAGCGAACGCATCACCCGCCACGGATCCGGCAAGGGGACCTGGTACGGCCCCAGATCATGAATGCGATCGCGATCGTACCGGTTGCGATCGCGATCGAAATCAAGAGGAGGGGGATGGCGACAGACGACTCTCCCCCTCGACCGCGAAGGCCACGCAAACCCCATCGCCGCACGCCGATACCGGACTGGACTCTCGCTGCTTCTGAACACGTGCCCCGGCAGCGAGGAGCGAACACCACGCCCTCCCCGGATCAGAACATCCCCCAAGCTGCCGATTGTTCTGCTATAAAGGAGTGATCCCCCGCCGGGACGC
>CAZFNT010000643.1:0-2523 GCA_964520315.1 uncultured Gemmatimonadota bacterium | reverse complement strand
ATGTCGTAGACATCGATCCGCTCCACGGAGCCCGGATCGATCGAGATCAGGTCGAGCGCGTCGAGCAAACGCGCGATCGCCGTGGAGCTCGAAACGCTGGCGCGATCGACTAGGGTGGGCTCGAGTGTCGCCACCTCGTCTTGCCCCGCCGCCGCGAGGGGAACGAGCCATCCGGCCAAGGCAGCGACAATGAATCGACGCCTCACCCCTGCCCCCTCTCTCCGCTCCCGGGATCGAAACGGGGCGAGAGATCGCCTCCGGCCTCGATCTGAGCGATCTCTTCACGTAGCGGATCGATCCAGGAGTGTCGCCCCTCCCGTCGCGCCAGCAAGAGAAGACCTTCGTACACCTTCGGCGCGATCCGCCTGAGCGCGGCGCGCTGCTCTTCGGCCAACGGCGCCGATCCGGGCGGAGCGCTGGGATCGAGATCGAGAAAGAGATCGCGGCGAGCGGCGAGCAGGAAACCCTCGCCCAGCTCTCCCGGCAGCAGGGCGGCGGCGTTGTAGGCGGCGGCCGCGCGCCGCGACCAGAGCACGTCGGCCGACTGCTTGAAATAGGCGAGCGCCAGCGCCCGATCGGTGTCGAGGAGCGCGCGCCCCTTCGCTTCGCAAGCCGCACCGAAATCCTCGAGAAGATAGGTGCCGTCGGGGTGATCCTCGTTCTTCAGGTAGCTCGCGCCCAGCCCGGCGAGCTCCGGTTGGCGATCGCGATAACGATCCCACCAGTAGAAAAGGCGGCGCAACGCTTCACCGGCGAGGCCGAGGTGGTTGCGCTCGACCAACGCGAGGTAGTAGTCGAGCACGATCCGTGCCCCCTCGCCGACCGTGTCTTCACGCAGCGCCTGCCAGCCGAGATACGCATCTTGGTGCCGCTCGCCGTTGTAGGCGCGCAGGAGCTCGAGATGGCGGTAGTAGCCTTCGTGCCCTCTTCCTTGAGGATCGAAGGCCATCGCCAGCCCGTACTCGATGCTGAGAGCCGAGGTCGAGGCCGACTTGCCCTTGGCGCTCGTCGCATCGAGGCGATTTGCCGTGATCAGCATCGCATCGAAGAGCCCCAGTCTCTGCTCGATCGACCAGCGGCTGCGCAGGATGGCCTCGCGAGCCTTGATCGCTTCGGCACGCCCCAGCCCGCTCCCCGCCGAAGCGGGCAAGATGCCGGCAACCTGCTGCAGGAGTAGATCCTCGGCCTCGAAGCCGGCCTCCAGGGCATCGTAGGAACGCCCCAGGCGATCGAGGACGAGCATGAGGCGGTAACGGTAGTACCAGTTCGAGAGGTCCTGGTGGGCGATCAGGTTGCGGTAGAGCTCTTCGGCATCGCGGTAGAGGCTCGCCGACTCGTAGGTTTCAGCCAACCGCTCCAGACAGAGCACCAGGTGGTCGAGGGCCTCACGGTTGCGGGCGTCTTTGGCGAGAACGGCGTCGAAGGCGGCGCGGGCCTCTTCGAAGAGGCGGATCATCCGGCGCTCGTCCTGCTCGGTCTCGGCGCTCTCGAGGAGCTCGATCCCGTTCATGTAGTCGATCAGGAAGGTGGAGTCGGGATCGCTCACCAGCTCCCCTTCGGGGGGGTGCAGCCGCGCCCAGATCCCTTCGGCGCCCTCGAAGCGCACCTTGCCCCAGGCGAAGACGGCGCGGGCGGTGTCTTCGTCGGCGGGGGAGAGGAGCAGGTCGCCGTAGCGCTCGCGGATCGAGCCGGCGGTGGCGGGATCGAGGCCCGGGGGCGGGAGGGAAGGGGCGGCGGAGCTGCTGGCTGGGTTCGGGTCTTCGGTGTTCGGCTGCGCGCCCTGGGCCGCGGGTTGCGGGCTGCGAGCTTCGGACTCGAGGGGTTGGGCGGTGTCGGACGGAGGTTCAGAGGCAGCCTGGACTTCGACTCGCGGAGCCATCGCGTTTGCCTGGCTCGCGACAAAGATGGAAGCGATCAGTGCGGTCCCCATCCATCTTCTCTTCCCCGGCGTCCTCATTGGCCGATCCCTTCCAGCAGGCGCTTCACGACCGAATACCAGCGTCCATCGTCGGTCGCGCGGGGGTTGGCGTCGACCCAGACGACGCGGCCGGTGGCGCCGGCGGTGGCGCGTCCGACCTTGAGGGATTGGACTTCGCCGCGCAGGCCGGGATCGATGATGCGCGCGATTTCGGCGGCGGATCGATCGAGCAGTCCTATGCGGATCTCGGAGCGGGCTTCGTCGTCGCGGTCGACGATTGCGGCGAGGTAGAGGACGTAGGACTTGCCGCGATCGCGCAGCTCGAGACGGGAGGCGAGGTCGGGGCGGCCGGTGGCGGAGAGCAGGAAGGTCTCGACTTGCGGCTCGATCGGGGCGGGGTGGGCGCGCATCCAGGCGAGCAGGGCGGCGGCGGGGTCGGTGCCGGGGGCGAGGTCGAGGGCGTAGGAGCGCGGCGGGCCGGAGCGGGGGCCGCGATCGACCGATGCGCTCGGGGGGGCGGAGGGGACCGAGTGAGGGTCGGTTCCGGTGCCGGTGAGGTCTTGGGCCGTGGCGGGGGTGCCGCTGGTGGGGACGATGATGTCGGC
>CAZFNT010000642.1:0-2528 GCA_964520315.1 uncultured Gemmatimonadota bacterium | reverse complement strand
GGGGAATCGATGCCTGGCGACCCGGGGAAAGGCGACAATCGGCGCACCGCCGAGCAGGCGCCCCAACATCACGGGATCTCTCGACCTGGGATCGAGGTACTCCGCCAGGATCATAACCAGGCCCCCCAGGCCGGCCGCCGCCGCCATGGCGGCCGCGATCCAAAGGGGGCGAAAGCGGACCGGCGTGGCAACACGGGCAGGGGACAAGAACTCGATGAGAGGTCGCCCGATCCCTTTGGCTGTTCGAAGCTGGCGAATCCGCTGCCCGATCGCGTCGATCTGCTCCCGCAACAGCCTCTGCTCGACCTCTCGGTCTTCCAGACGGATGAGCAGCTCGGCAGCCCCCTCGAGCCCGGAATCGTCGCTGTCGAGCGCAGCCACCCGCGCCCGCGACCGCGCCTCCTGCATTCGATAGTCGACCAGAAGCTCGGCGAGTGTCTGCTCGGAGAAACCGCCGGGAACCTCCTGCTGCCAGCGCTCCAGCTCGAGTTTCAGTCGCTCGGCCTCGTTCTCCCGCTCCTGCACTGTGGGGTGAGAGGGGGAGTGCTTTCCGAGTAGATGGGCTCGTTCCAACTCGACCATCACCAGGCGCTGAGCCAGGCCCCTGACAACATCAGGAGCGAGGTTCGCGTCACCGGCGAGCTCCGCCTCGAGCTCCTCGGCCGCGCGCCGAGCAACATCCTGCTCCATACGCGCCCGCTCGAGCTCGCGCAAGCGCTCTCGGCTGCGTTGGCCGACATGTTCCATCGCTTCTCTGGGGCGAAGAAAGCCCAAGGAGTCGGCCAAAACCCTTCGCTCGCCGCGCTCTTTCTTCAGATCGGCCCGCAGCCTCTCCGCCTCGGCCTCGGTCCAGCGCAACAGACGCTTTCTCTCCTCTTCGCGGCTCTCTTCGAGGACACCGATCAGCGCCCTCGCCGCGGCATTGGCCGTAGCGATCGCGGATTCGGGATCGGGGTCGGTCGCGGTGAGCACCAGAAGCCGTTGCTCCTCCTCGATCACATTGATGCGGTCCCCAATACAGTTGGCGGGCAGTTCGGAGCGAAAAGCCTCCTCATACGTCTTGGTGCCGAACACCCGCTCAAAAAGGGCGACGGCCGAGCCACTTCTGGCGAGGGGAGCGAGAGGACTCGCGACGCCGGAAGAGGCCGAGCCGACAGGAAATGCGCGCATCACCGCTGACGCCGAGTAGTCCTGGGGCAGACGCACCGCCCAGGTTCCCAGTGCGGTCGCGGAGATGGCGAACACGGCCATCCCCGCCTTCCAATGCGCCCGAAGCGTCCCTCCCAGCCCTCGCACTATGTCGATTCCGTCTGCCACGATCAGTCCGCCAAGAATCGGTCGTAGAGCGCGAGACTGACAAAGATGACGCTCGCATAGGTGACGAACTCGTGTGCCGAAGGCCACCATCGGCGAGGCACGCGAACCACATCGCCGGATCGGATTCCGGCCTCGAAGGTCGTGAGTCCAAGCTCGAGATCTCGGTGCAGATCGGCCCTCATTTTCTCTCCCCTACGTTCGATCCGAATGCCGCCCAGATGCCCCTCGCTGTTTACACCACCGGCCATCGCCACGAGGTCGGCCACCGTGCGATGCGGCCCGATCAGGTAGCTGCCGGGGCTGTTCACTTCGCCGATCATATGTACCCGAATCGCCACATCGACATGGGCCTCGATGCGCGCGGGGAAGAACTCCGACAGCTCGTCCGCCAGCGTCGAATCCACATCGGCCGCATCGACACCGCCCAGCGGAACGCTTCCGAAGGCGTCGAAAAAGACCGAGCTGTCTTGCGAGACCACATAGGCGCCCGCCAGCTCGGGGTGGTTGCGAACCTGCAAGTTGATGACATCGCCAGGAACGATTGGCGACGGAGCTACCGCTAGCAGCAGAATCAGAGTCGATAGGTTCACATGCCCCTCCATCGAGTCGTTGAATTGAAGCATAACCGATAGGCCGGATCGCGCGAGGGAATTAGGATCGGCGAAGAAATGGCTACCCCTATTGGCGCCGAGATCCGGGCCGGATCGCCTCAACGACTCGCAAATAGTTGCCACCCAACACCTTCACTATCCGCGCCCGCGACCAGCGACGGTTCAACATCGATTGCACCAGCCGGGGCAACCAGGTGACATCCACCAGATCGAGCGGTAAGACGATGCAGCCGTCGAAGTCCGAGCCGAACGAGACGTGGTCCTCCCCGGCGGTCTCGATAACGTGTTCGATATGGTCCACAATACGAGCGACGGTGCATGGAGCGCCTTTTTGCGCAACGAACGACCGGTGGAAGATGATGCCGATTGTGCCTCCCGTCTCCGCCACGGCGCGAATCTGATCATCATCGATATTGCGCCAGTGAGCCCGCACCCCTTGAACCCCTGTATGACTGACGATGAGAGGTATCGAGCGGTCGTGGGCATCGATTGCGTCGAAGAAACCTCGTCGATTGATATGGGCCAGATCGACCAGGATGCCGCGCTCGTCCAGGGCGGCCACGAAGTCTCGCCCGAAAGCGGTCAGCCCGTCGCCGGCTC
>CAZFNT010000641.1:0-2531 GCA_964520315.1 uncultured Gemmatimonadota bacterium | reverse complement strand
CTCGTGGACTCTGGGCAACAACGACGAAGCCCATGCGTGCCGAATGGAGCGCCGAACATCGCCTGCGCTTCGCTGGTTCAGATAGGTTTCGTAGAGACCAGCGAACGACGCACCCTCGAGATCTTCGAGCGTTCCGGAAGAGCGAACGGCTACCGGCCCCTGAGAGAGCAAGGGAACGACTGTCTCCGCCAACATATTTATTAGATCGTCCGGGCAGGGGGCGTCGATGATCTTCTGGGCGATACTCGCGAGCTCGGTCTTGTCGAGCTCGTCTTGAGCGAAGAGCTGTCGCAGATCGGCGCCGATCCCTGTTTGCTCCAGAAAGCTCGAAAGAAACTCCGTCGTCAAGACGATGGCGTGGGGCACGGGGAAGCCCTCTCTCGAGAGCCGAGCGAGAGAGGCGGCCTTCTGGCCGAGCAGATCTGGTGCGAAGTCGCATTCCCCGGCCAAATCGACTACGAGAGGGCGAGATCGATCTCGGCGACTCATCCGGCTGATCCCTCCCCGCCGCCAGCGGTGTACAAGCGACCCCCGCCCCGAAAGAGCATGAACGCCTTCGCCGCGGCGAGGGCACAGTAGGCACCGATGTTGATCAACCCGAAGAAGGCGACGAAGATCGGCACGTTGCCGGTCAGTGCGGCCCAGATCAGGAAGGGAACCTGAATCCCCGACGAGAAGAAGAGGTTCTCGCGCACGATGCGTGCCACGTGATGGATCCGCGTGAGCGAGGGGTGAAAGGGCAAGATCTGGGCGATCATGAATCGCTTCAGTCCGCTGATCTCTCGATCGGCCAAACGGGCGAGCTCCTCCGGGTCTCGACGGGAGTACTCGATCATTGCGCGGAACTGCAGATCGGCGAGTGTTCCGAAGTGACCGACGATCAGAAGCCACAAAGCCTCGCCGCCCGACGCTCTGTAAGCGCCGATCGCCAGCGAAGGCACGAGGAAAGCGACATAGAAATCGGCCTGGAGCTTCGAGAAGAAGGAGCCGAGTACCGATGGACCGGCGAGGCGAGCCACACCCCCGTCGATCAGCTCCAGAAGCAAGCCGGTCAAGTAGATCACCAATCCGATTCTGATGCTGGCCGCCGACCCTTCGACGAACCATGAGGCGCCGGCGACATAGCACGCCAGGCCGATCAGAGTGAGCAGATCAGCGGGAACTCGAAGTCGGTGGACGAGGAGCACCAGAGGCGCGGCGATCGGCCGCAGCAGGAAGTTCATCAGCTGGAAACCCTCTGCGCGCCTTTTCTCCTCTGGGTAGACTTTGGCCTTGGTGTCGGAGATGGGGGTCTCCTTTCGCAATGATCAGGTGGAGTGGCTGATCTTCGGTGAGTCGAGCTCGAATCGGTGGCGCGACGCGAGGGCGGCGATGCGGCGTACGGCCAGCGCCGAGATCGGACCGCAAGAATAGTCCTCGTGCCAGCCCTCCAGGGCAAGCAAGAGGGTCTCGGCCAGGCAGGCGTAACATTGCCCGGGCTGGAGCTGGAAACCGGGAAGATCGACCGGCGATTCGCCGCCCTCGCTGGGCAATCGCACGATTCCGCCGCGAATCAGGGTGGCGTTGGGCCGTTCCTCCGCCACGGCGGGCGATACGTCGCCCGGCAACGCGACATCGCTGATGATCACCTCGGCGCGACCTACGTGATCGGGGTGGATGATCGGCGAGGGGGCGTTCGATGCGCTGAGGATCGCCTGGGCACTCCGCAGCTCGGCGGGATCGGTGGTCCAGCGGATGCGGGTCGAGCCGGCTCCACCCTGCTGCTTCGCGAGGAGGCTCTCGGCGAAATGGGCGAGGCGCGAGTCGTTGGACGGGCGGCCAACGAGAATCAGCTCCCCCACGCTGTCGGCGAGAAGCTCGGAGTAGGTCCGGCCGACATTGCCGAGCGCACCGACGACCGCGACCGTGGCGGATCGCAGATCGATGTGCCGCTCCCGGGCCGCGGCGGCCAGCGCCTCGAGCCCCATCGCGACGGTGAGGCTGTTTCCGGTCGTGATATGAGCGTCGGCCCTCACGAGACGTCGTCCGGCCGCGCTCACGATCGAGGTGAACCCGCCCAGACCGATCCAATGCACGCCTTCGGCAACGAGCTCGTCGATCGCTTCGTGCATCAAGGGCACGAAGTGGTGCCCGCCTCCGCTCGCCGTGGCATGGGCGAAATGTTCGGGGAAGGTCAGCCACCCGACGAGGCTGGCATCGACGGCGGCGCCGGTGGGCGAGCGGAGCGTGAAATCGTAGTAGTCAATCATCCAGGGGTGGCGCCGAACCCGCTCGGAGAAGCGGCGCAAGGCTGGATCGGAGAGATCCGCGAGGCCGGGGTCGAAGTGGCGCAGGCTGTCGGGGCCGATCAGATGGGTGAGAAATGCGATTCGGGGTCGATCGTGGCGCGGAGTCGAAAGGGACTGAGGAGTGGGCGGATTGGTCTGGACGCCGTTGCCGTTCAGACCTTGCTGCCGGGGGAGGGCTTGGGAGGCGGTAAGCGTGTGCCCGGCGACACGGGGGAGCGATTTCATGGGTCGCTCCCCATGAAT
>CAZFNT010000640.1:0-2539 GCA_964520315.1 uncultured Gemmatimonadota bacterium | reverse complement strand
CGATTGCTACGGCGCGCCGCTCCGCTACGACCGCGGGCACGTGCTCCACCATCGGGGCATCGTGGCCAGCAACGGCCACGCGCATAAAGAGGTGGCCGATGCCGCGGCTCGAGCGATTCGCGGTGAGCTCGACGACTACGAAGACGAAGACGAGGAGTAGAAGTACCGCATGAGTGAGCTAAGAAACGTCGTGATCATCGGCTCCGGCCCCGCGGGCCACACCGCCGCCCTGTACACCGCCCGCGCCAATCTCGAGCCGCTGCTGTACGCGGGCTCGCAGCCGGGTGGGCAGCTGACGATCACCACCGATGTCGAGAACTTCCCCGGCTTCCCGGACGGCGTCATGGGACCGGAGCTGATGCAGCTCTTCGAGCAGCAATCGACCCGCTTCGGCACCGAGATCCGCTCTCGCGACGTCACCCGTGTCGACCTCGGTAAGCGGCCCTTCGCGATCCACGCGGAGGACGAAGAGGTGCGCGCCAAGACGTTGATTATCGCGACCGGCGCCTCGGCGATGCTGCTCGGAATCGAGAACGAGCAGAAACTGATGGGGATGGGCGTCTCCGCTTGCGCCACCTGCGACGGCTTCTTCTACCGAGAGAAAGAGGTGGCGATTGTGGGTGGCGGCGACACGGCAATGGAAGAGGCGCTCTTTTTGACCCGATACGCCAGCAAGGTTACCGTCATTCACCGCCGCGACGCGCTTCGAGCATCGAAGATCATGCAAGAGAAGGCGATGGCGAACGAGAAGATCGCCTGGTGTTGGGATTCCGTGGTCGAGGACATCCTCGGCGATGCCGGCGGGGGAGGGGTTCGAGCGGTCGCGGTCAAGAACGTGAAGAGCGGCGCGATCTCCGAGCTCGCGGTCGACGGCATCTTCATCGCCATCGGCCACACGCCGAACACCACGCTTTTCAAAGATGGGTTGGAGATGGATGAAGTCGGGTACCTCGAAACCGGTCCCCACACCACGCATACGAGCGTCGAGGGTGTCTTCGCGGCCGGCGATGTCGCCGATGCCCGATATCGTCAGGCGATTTCAGCCGCGGGATCGGGGTGCATGGCGGCGATCGATGCGGAGCGCTTCCTCTCGGAGACCGAGTGAGCCGGGTCGCTTTCGCTTTTCTTTCGCTTTTTCGTTGACTTTCGCCTTTTCTTCGCTCATTGTTCCCTTGCGTCACGAGCGGCTCTCGATGTCGCGTTGGAATCCGGTTCAAGCGGGCGGCACGCCGAGCCATCCCTTCGGATTGCGCCGAGACGGGACGAGCCGCGGAGACGAGAGACCACCAGATGAGCGAGCTTCGACCGATGTCGGTGGCGTTTTCCCCTCGCCACATCGCTTTGCGCATCACTCCCCGGCTCTCGTCACCCGCATCGCTCGTGAGGTCCCCCGTCGGGTGCCAACGTCGGGGCGAGTCCCTCCGCTCCACCGGGCGCGATATGCAGCGTCCGGTGGGTCGGCGGTGACTGGCGCATACGTCACCGAAGGCGCATCGGCTCAGCGGAGCTCGTGAGACATGGGGTACGACCTCCGGGGGCGGCGATCCAGGGCAGCTCCCCGATGACCTCTCCTCGCGTCTCGGTTCTCCTCCCCGCGCGAGACTGCGAGCAGTTCGTTTCGAGCGCGCTTGCTTCGATTCGTCGCCAGAGCTTCTCCGATCTAGAGATTCTCTGCGTCGACGACGGCTCGCGGGACGGAACGGCCCGGGTGCTGGATCGGCATGCCGCCGCCGACCCGAGGGTGCGGGTGCTTCGCCGGGAGCCGAGGGGGATCGTGGCGGCGCTCAACACCGCCCTGGCCGAGGCTCGAGGCGGTCTCGTCGCACGGATGGACGGCGACGATGTGAGTCACCGCCGTCGAATCGAATGGCAGGTCGCCGCGCTCGATGCGGATCCGGAGCTCACGGTGGTCGCGAGTCGGGTGAGGGCCTTCCCCGCCTCGAAAGTACGGCGGGGCATGCGGGACTACCTGGAGTGGTCGAACCGCGTGCTCGAGCCGGAGGCGATGGCGCGAGAGATCCTCGTGGAATGCCCGGTGGTACATCCGAGCGTTCTGGTGCGCAAGCGCGCGCTCATCGATGTCGGCGGCTACCGCGAGGGTCCCTTTCCGGAGGACTACGATCTCTGGCTGCGCCTCCACCGTGAGGGGCACCGCTTCCGGAAGCTCGATTGTATTCTGCTCGCTTGGCGGGAGCGGCCCGAGCGACTGACTCGGACCCATCCGATGTACGAGCGGGGCCGTTTTCTCGATCTGAAAGCGGAACATATCCGTCGTCTGGTCGCCGAGGGTGGCCGCCGCGTTGTCATTGTGGGGGCCGGTGTCGTCGGCAAGCCACTGGCGCGTAGATTGGCGGGGCTAGGAGTGCCGGTGGAGGCGTTCGTCGATCTCAACCCACGGAAGATCGGTTTCCTGATTCACGGGGCGCCGGTGATCCATCCCGACGAGATGGAGCCTCTGCGCGGTGCGCTGCTGCTGGCGGCGGTGAGCGCGCGCGGTCAGCGGGATGCTGTGCGAGAAGACCTGGAGGCGCGCGGCTTC
>CAZFNT010000639.1:0-2541 GCA_964520315.1 uncultured Gemmatimonadota bacterium | reverse complement strand
ATCCGTGGTCGGCCCGGCGCGTGTCGTTCGGTCCGGAGCATTGGAGATATCGTTGCGCTGCGCGCTGAGAGCCAACGCGACCCCGGTGGCCCTTCGGGTTCTCTCGCAGCTTCTGCCGCACTCACCAGGCGAGCTTCACCGATCGCTCGCGACTCAACTGCTCTCGCTCTGGGTCTCCGCCTCTCGGGAACCTTGGCTCGGTTACCGTCGCTCGCTTCTACTCAGTACACTCGCGGCTCCGATACCGCTTCTGCGAGAGCTCGAGGCTCAAGCGACCGGCCTTCTTCGTGGTGGGCACGCGGTAACGTCGACGTGTCTGAGCGATCTCTTCTCGGCTCTCGAGCTCATGCTGCCACCCCTCGCGCCCCGGTGGCATCCCTGAGCGAGTCGATCAACGAATCAGCCGACTCACGGCCTTGAAGTCGTCCGACCCGGCCTCTTTCAGACACTCGAAGGCCACGCTCTCGATCGTCGTGATCGTCGCGCCCGCCGCCCGAATTCTGTGCAACGCGATTTCGCGATTCTCCGGCCGCCGCGAGGAGGTCGCGTCGGCGACGACCTGAACGTGGAATCCGCGGTCGACGGCGTCGAGAGCAGTCTGAAGGACACAAACGTGAGCTTCGATTCCCGCGATGATGAGCGTACCGCGATCGGCGGCTCGTAGAGCATCGCGAACCCCGTCGTCGCCCAGTGCGCTGAAGCTGAGCTTGGAGAGGATCGTCGCCCCCTCCAGCCCTTCCGCGAGGGCGGGCACCGTTGGCCCCAGGCCTCTGGGGTACTGCTCGGTCACCACGATCGGCAGGCTCAGCGCTCTGGCGATTTCGACCATCGTCGCGGTTCTCTCGACGAGCCTGCTCGCCTCGTGCATGACCGGTACGAGTCGCTCCTGAACGTCGATGATCAGCACAAGTGCATCTTCGCGGCGAACCAAGGCCATAGTCGAGCTCCGAATGAGAAAGCGAAAAAGGGGATGGAGGATCTGCGACGATCGCCAGAGCAGGATATGCTGGCGGAGGGGTCTTCGAAAACCGAATGCCTGAGATAGGAATCGTGCCACCAGCTTGTCCCCGTTTGCGCCGCGTGGAGTTCCTCCAAGACGGAGGCGTGCTGTCGCTTCGCGACCCTCTCGGCGGCTCGATCATAGCGCTCGAGATCCATGAAGCCCTCGTCGCTTCCCATCTCGACGGCGCGCGCTCCGCGCCGGAGATCGCGCGTGTGGTCTCCGAGAGCCTCCCTGTCGAAGTGAGCGCGGAGCAGGTTCTCGATCTGCTCGGGCGGCTCTCCTCGGCCGGACTCCTCGACGACGAACGCGGACGCGATCGGGAGCGCTCAGCCCGCGAAGCGCTGATGGGAGATCCGATCAGGCCCGCCGCCCACGCTGGCGCGGTGTACCCGGCGGACCGATTGGCGTGCCGCGATTTCTTCGAGAGCATGCTCCACGAAGCGCCCGGAGAGCTCGGCGACTCGCCACCTCCGCTCGCGGTGATCTCTCCCCATATCGACTATGCCAGGGGACGCAGCGTCTACGCATCGCTGTGGTCCCTATTGAAGAAGAGGGGGATCTCAGCTGATCGAGTCGTGGTGATCGGCACGAGCCATGCGGGTGGCGATCGGCCCCTCGTGCTCACGCGAAAATCGTTCGCAACCCCCCTTGGCCCACTGCCTTCCGACGTCGATGTGGTCGAGCGCTTGATCGCCGAGTGTGGCGAGCCTTCGGTCGAGGACGAGCTGATTCACCGCTTCGAGCACTCGATAGAGCTACAGCTTCCTTTCGTACAACGGATTCTGGAGCAAGATGATGTTCCGATCGTGCCGATTCTCTGCGGCACGGTCCACTCGGCGGTGCACCAGGGGCATCGCCCCGAAGACGACGAGACAATCCGTGAGGCGGTCGAGGTCGTGCGCCTTGCCCTCGACGTCGCCCCCGGCCGAACACTCTGGATCGCGGGCGTGGATCTGGCTCACGTAGGGATGCAATTCGGCGATGCGCCGGAACCTCTCGTCGACGACGAGCTCGAAGAGGTGCGCGCCAGAGACCACGCTCTTCTCGACGCGGTCCTCAGGGGCGAATCGGACCGTCTGACCGATCATCTGCTCGAAGATGGCGACGCCCGGAGAATCTGCGGCTATGCGCCGATCTGGCTGCTCCTGGAGGCCACCGGCCGCCCGCGCGGTGAGCTGATCTCGTACGATTGTGCTGTCGATCCCCGCCGAAACCAAGCGGTCAGCTTTGCCGGCGCCGTGCTCTACAAGAACGAGCCGCCTACTTCAGAATGACCATCTTGCGAGTGGCCACATTCTCCCCGGCTTCGATCCGGTAGAAGTACACGCCGGAGGGCAGAGGAGCTCCCGCATCGGTCGTGCCGGGCCAAACGACCGAGTGGGCGCCCGGCTCTTGGTCCTGATCGACCAAAGTCGCGACCGAGCGGCCCGCCAGATCGAAAACTGTTACGCGCACAGGTATCGCCCCCACGCCTGGCCCGGGCCTGGAGGGCAGGTCGTAGCGGATCACCGTTCTCGGGTTGAAGGGGTTCGGGAAGT
>CAZFNT010000638.1:0-2543 GCA_964520315.1 uncultured Gemmatimonadota bacterium | reverse complement strand
GCTCGCACCCGCGGCATGGGCGGGACGACCGGGCAGACGAGACGATCGAGGCCAGCCGTGGCGTTCTGCGGGATGCTTGCAGGAACAAAGAGCCGGAGATTGTCGTCGACGCCTGGAGCGATGCGCGTTACCAGCGCCGCCGGAGCGTGACGAGCCAGAATATCCGCTCGGTGATGGCGGCGCCCTTGCTCGATCGGAGTGGCGAGGTTTTCGGCGTGATCTACGCCGATCGGCGGGGCATCGCATGCAAGCCCTTCAGCGCGAGCACGCGCAGGGCCTTCGAGCGGCTGGTCGAAAGCGCGAACGATCTGCTGATCGATGCGCGCGAGCGGTCGCGTGGGGATCAGGGGAGCACCGGCGCTGAGGAGCTCCGCCTGAGGGCCACCCGGCGCATTCTCGGCGATTCCGAGGCGATCGAAGAGGCCCGGCAGCTCGCGGCCGCCTTCGCGGCGACCCATGCTCCGGTGCTGATCACTGGCGAGCGCGGGACCGGCAAGGAGCTTTTTGCGCGCGCTCTCCACGAGATGAGCCCTTGGCACGGAGGCAGGCTGGTGCGCCTGCAGGGACCCTTCCTCGTGGGCGACACCGGCAACGCCGAGATCCGCGGGTGGAAGAAAGGGGCCTTTACGGGAGCGATCGAGTCCCAGCCAGGCGCCTTCGAGCAGGCGGCCGACGGCACCGTGTTCATCGACGAGGTCGCCGACCTCGATCCGAAGGCCCAAGCCGCCTTGCTGGTGGCCCTCGATCCCGGTGTGGTTCGCCGATTGGGCGAGACCGAGTCGCGGCAAGTGACCGCCCGCGTGATCGCCGCGACCAACCGCGATCTGCACGCGCTTGCCGCCGAAGGCGCCTTTCGCCGTGATCTGCTCGATCGCCTATCGGCGCTGGAGCTGCGGCTGCCTCCACTGCGAGAGCGCCGATCCGATCTGCTCTTGCTCTTCTGGCAATTCGTGGCTTCGACCGACCTCCCGCTGGAGAGTCGGCCCGCCTCACTTTCCCCCGATGCTGAGCGTTGGCTCTTGGCGCATCCCCTCGATGGGAACGTGCGTGAGCTGAAGAATCTGGCGACCCGCTCGTGCGTGATGGCGATCTTCCGTGGCTCTACGACGATCGAGAGGGACGATCTCGCTGACGACGGCAAGCCGGCCCCGCTCCTGGCCTGGCCCCAGTTCCGCAGGGCCGTGCTCGATGCCGCGCCGGAAGAGGCGCGCGATCGGGAGCTACGAGCCTGGCTCCAGAGATGGCACGCAGCCACCGGCGGATCGCGAAGGCGGATGTGTGAGCAGGCCTGCTTGAGTGACACTCGGCTGCGCACCCTCATCAGGGAAGCGGGTGCAAAGACCGCCTGGGCCGCGGAGAAAAGGTAGAGGCCACGCGCAAAAGTGCTGTGGCCAGATGCTCAGACCAGCAGAACTGCGGGTAGGTTGCGAAGACTCAATTCGTCAAGTCGTTTAGTTACAAGGGATTAGTGCGTCAGAGGTTTTGGCGAGCTCTTTGCCTTGAGAGCCCCGTGACGGCGGGCCATTCCGGCTCGACCCGACACACGGGACGGCTCTCATGCAGAGGCAACAGATCTCAGCCACGACCCTCGAGCTCCATCGACTCTTCAGCGAGGTGGCCCGGCAAGGGAGCGCCCCGACGACCGAGCAGCAAGGCTCGATCTACCGGCTTCTCTTCGCCGGACCGGGCTCGCCGGTTGCGGCGATGATCCGCAAGTATCTCAGCCGCTGCGATGGCTATCGCAGGCTCCTTCAGTCCACGGCCGACGAGACCGATCTGATGAACGACACCTTCGTCGCGCTGGTTCACGCCCTCGAGGCCGGCCAGTACAGCGGCGAGCAAGCAAGCCCCTTCGGCTTCGTCAAAACGATTGCGATCCGCTGGATCCGCGGACAGGCCTTGCGCGGTCGCACACGCGCCAAGCACACATCTCGGCTCCAGCGAGACGATCAGATCGATCCGGTCGAGCTCGTCCCCGACGGACCGAGCGCCGATCCTTCGATCGCCTTCGATCAGGGCCAGGTCAAGGAGTGGACCGAACGCCTGGCCTCGCGCCTGAGCGAATCGGATCGCAATGTGCTGCGAGCTCGCTACACCGAGGATCTGAGCCACGAAGCGATCGCCAAACGCCTGGGAAAGCCCTCGGCGGGCGCATCGCGCATCGGACTCATGAGAATCCACCGGCGGATCGAGGAGATGATTCGCGATATGCCGGGGTGCGAGAGCTTGCTACGCGGCGCGATGACACGCCTGGCGGCGGCGGCGTAGCCTCAAAGGCCAACGCGAAAAAGGTCGATCGCTATACTGCCCGCCAATCGGTTCCCCGTGCCCGCTCCATGAGCCCCATGGTGCGGGCGCGGGTCATGCGTGAGCACTCCATGTCGTCCGAACGCCGAATCTCTCTCGCAGCCGCACCCGGCTTGGCCTTCTTCGCCGGCGCGGCTCTGGGCACCGCCGAGGCGCTGCTCTACCTCATGCGCTATCCGGGTTTGCGCCAGATGGGCCTGGCGCAGGTGCTCGTTTCGGGCTCGAGCGTGGGGTTG
>CAZFNT010000637.1:0-2552 GCA_964520315.1 uncultured Gemmatimonadota bacterium | reverse complement strand
TCTCGTTGGGCGCGCTCCCTCTGGGCGAAGCCCGCCCGCTGACGATGGCCGAAGCCCGCTCACTGCGCCGCGCGCTGGGGCTGTAGACTCGACCCGGAATTCAGAAGGCCACTCGAACGAACCGAGAGCACATGGACATTCAAGGCAAGACCGTTCTCGTTCTGGGCGGATGGGGCCTCGTGGGCATGGCCGTCTGCCGGGAGCTGCTCGTGAAGCAGCCGCGCAAGCTCGTTGTCACTTCTCTCACCAAGGAGGAGGCCGAGAGCGCGACCGCCCGACTTGGGAAGGAGGCGCCCGAGGGCGTCGAGCTGGCGACCGCCTGGGGCAATATCTTCGTGAGGGACGAGATCAAGGGCGCGTCGCGGGGAGAGATTCTGGGATCGGCCGAGTTCCGGGCGATGGTCTTTCAAGACAGCATGGACGAGCTTTCCGAAGAGCTGCTGGCCGGCTCGACCCTTTTTCGCATCGTCGACGAGCACAAGCCAGAGATCGTCGTCGACTGTGTCAACACGGCGACCGGAATCTCTTATCAGGATGTGTACGACAGCTTTCGCCGTGTGAGGCGAACCACCGAATCGGGGGATGGGGACGCCCTGCGTCTGGAGACCGAGAAGCTGCTCTGCACCCTCTATGTTCCGCAGCTGATCCGCCATGTGCAGATCGCCTACGAGGCGATGCGCCGCGCCGGGACCGAGATCTACTTGAAGATCGGCACCAGCGGCACCGGCGGCATGGGGCTCAACATTCCCTACACCCATTCCGAGGAGAAACCGTCGCGAGTGTTGCTCTCGAAGTCCGCGATCGCGGGGGCGCACAGCCTGCTGCTCTTCCTCATGGGACGCACTCCCGACGCACCGATCACCAAAGAGATCAAACCCGCCGCGGCGATCGCGTGGAAGGGGATCGAGTACGGCGAAGTGATGCGACGTGGGCGACCGATTCGGCTTTTCGACTGCGATCCGGACGGTGGAGTGTCGCTTGGTGATCGTTTCGATCTGCGGCCGAGCGCCGAAGAGTGCGGGGCTCGTCCCTTCCCCTCGGAGGAGGGGCAGGAATCTCTGCGATCGGTCTACGTCGATACCGGCGAGAACGGGATCTTCTCTCTGGGTGAGTTCTCGGCCATCACCGCCGCGGGGCAGATGGAGTTCGTCACCCCTGAAGAGATCGCGCGAAATGTGGTCTTCGAGCTCCGCGGCGGGAACACCGGGTGCGACATAATCAACGCCCTCGACAATGCGGCTATGGCCCCGACCTACCGTGCGGGCTTCCTTCGCGGGTCGGTGGTCGAGAGGATGCTCAAGCTCGAGAAGGAGCATGACCTGCATTCGGTGGCCTTCGAGAATCTCGGGCCGCCCCGCCTTTCGAAGCTGCTCTACGAGGCCCATCTCTTGCGGCTCACCTGCGGCACGATCGACGAGGTGCTGCGCTGCGACGCCGGGTCGATCGCGACCGCCGCCTGGGAGCGGATCCGCTCCGACGACAAGCTCCGCTCCGAGATCGTGTCGATCGGCATCCCGATCCTCACGCCCGAGGGGGACCGGCTGCTCCGCGCGCCGGAGATCAAGATCCCTCCCCATCGCGGAGATGATGTCGTTGCGATCGGCGCGCGCGAGCGCGACAAGTGGGCCGCGGCCGGCTGGGTCGACCTTCGACCGGCGAACTGGCGGGAGTGGCGCCGGCGAATCGAGACTATGGTGAGCGAGGCCGAAAGAGCCGACGACGACGACACGAGCTCCCGCGTGTTCATGGAGAAGCGTTTCCTGTGCCGCACCGATGTAGTGCAGATCGGTGCGTTGGTGGCCTGGATCTTCATCGAAGAGGAGAAGGGCGAGAGGATGAAGGGGTAGGGCGAATGGCGAGTGCGAAGGGGCCGATCATCGCGATCGACGGCCCGGCCGGGTCCGGCAAGAGCACGACCGCCAGGTTGGTCGCCGAGGGGCTGGGCTTCACCTATCTCGATACGGGAGCGCTCTATCGGGCGGTGACGCTTCGCGCGCTCGATCTGGGCGTGGATCCGGACGACGAGGAGGGGTTGGAGCGGGTCGTTCGCGAGATCGAACTTCACTTCGAACGAGGAGAAACTGGGGAGGGGCCGAGGCTTTTCATGCAGGGGCGCGACGTCAGCGAGGAGATTCGTTCGATGCGTGTCGCGGGGTCGGTGAGCGCGGTCGCCCGTTCGGCCGCTGTGCGGGGCAGCTTGGTGGAGCTGCAGCGTGAGATTGGCCGGGCGGGGGGATTCGTAGTCGAGGGGCGTGATATCGGCACCGTCGTGTTCCCCGCCGCCGAGATCAAGATCTTCCTGATAGCCGATGTCGAGCAACGGGCCCATAGGCGGCTCGCCGACCTCAGGCGCTCGGGCGACACCGCGACCTCTCTGGAGCAGGTGCGGAAGAACCTGCTCGAGAGAGACTCGATCGACTCCGGCAGAGCGATCGGTCCTCTGCGAAAGGCGGACGATGCGATCGAGCTCGATACTTCCCGGTTGACTATCGACGAGCAGGTTGACAAAGTTATCGGTTTCTGCACTTCCATTCCATCACTCACCCGCAACC
>CAZFNT010000636.1:0-2554 GCA_964520315.1 uncultured Gemmatimonadota bacterium | reverse complement strand
TGGTTCCAAAGTCGAATCCGTTCTGGATGGTGGGGTTGGGGGCGATTCCGGCGAAGCGGGCGGGGTTACCGCGGCCTGGAGGGGCGGCGGAGCTCAGCCAACGCGCAAGCGAATCGGTGGGGCGGGCGCCGGCCAGGGGGAGATGATCCTTGCCGTAGAAGAGACCGGCCTGAAGCGAAAAGCCCGGGCCACGGCGAACCACTCCGGACCCGGGTCTCTGATCAACTCGGTCTTTCGTCGCCGAGCGCGTCTAGGGCGTGATCGTGACCGTCACCTGCTGAATATCCCAGGTCTCGACACCGTGATCGCCGGTCCGGGCCTGGACCTTGTACTCGCCCAGAGGGGCGACACCGGGAACGGTCAACATCACCGGGCCGATCACTGCGGCGTCACCGGGCAAGGTCAGCTCGAGCGGACCGGCCACCGGGTTGACCGGTGCCGGGGAGCCGTTCGGCAGAAACGCGTCCACCCAGACATCGCCGGTGGTCGGAGTGGCCTCGTTGTTGATGACCTTGACCGACATGTGGAAGGTGCCGCCGAGCGCGACCTCGAGATCGTGGGAGAGGATCAGGGTCGAGAGGGCGGGCCCGACGATAGTGTGGCGCAGCCAGCCCTGTTTTGCGTCGAACTCCATGACCACCGTATTGCCGGCAATCGCGTTCAAGGTCAGGTTCCAGGAATCGCCGGGGTCGAAGCTCCAACCGTCGGCTCCGAACTTCACGGAGCCGGACCAATCGCCCTGGCGGACGACCTTCCAAATGTCGTCGCTCATGTCGGAGGGGAGGACGAACTGGAAGGTGTGAATGCCGTCTCCCGCAACCGCGTCGCCGTTCAGGCCGTCGTCGTGCATCTCGGTGACGGTGCTGGTGGGAATCCACTCGCCCGCCTCGCCGGCCTCGTCCTGGAACGAGCCTACCGCGACCCATGTGTGATTGTTCGCCACGTGGTCGTCCGAGAGGCTCCAGCCGGATTGCGGGTGCCAGCCATCACCGGAGCGATCGTTCAGATCCAGATAGAAGACAACGTCATCCGGTGTGCTGACCGGATCGAGCTGCATATTCTGGTCGTTGGCTCCGCCGTACCAAATCGTGTCGCCGTCGGAGATCTTGTAGTCTATCAACACCGTATCGGGCTGGGTGAAGGTGACGAGGGCGCTGAAGATGTTGTCGCCAGCGACTTCGTCGGGAGCAACGCCATCATCGGCCATGGCGGCCCCGTCCTCCGGGGTCCAGTTTCCGAGCTCGTCGGTGCTTCCGGTGACGTACCAGGTGCCGAGCGAGGCGCTGAGGGTCAGAGCGAGGGCGGTGGTCGAGAGAATCATGTCTTTTTACCTTGCGGCAGGGAGTTAGGGCGCAACAGCGGGGGACTTGGCTCCCATTCTAAGCCAGAACCGGCGCTACTGCACTTCCACGACGAAGCTGTCCTCGGCCCAGACCAGATCGGGCAAAACGCCCATGCGGCAGCGCACGGTATAGGTGCCTGGCGCTATGGCGGGCACGTTCTCTATCCCGAGAGTGGCGCTGTGCTCGGCCGACTCTTCGAGCTCCCACTTGGTGCGATTGGGTACGGTCCAATCTCCGCCGACGCCGCTGACCTCGGTCCAAAAATCGTAGCTGACGGGGCGGCTCTCGTTGTTTGCGACAGTCACCTCCCACTGGGCGTCGCCCCCGATCGGAACGTTCAAGGGAGCTCCCGAGATCAGGAGCGAGCAGCTCGCATCGGTGGGCGCGAAGCTCAAATCATCGACGTACCAACCCTCGGCGGTGATGAGTCCGTCGGACACGAAACGGAAGCGGAAACGCAGGGCACCTTCGAGCTCGTGCAGATCGAAAACCGCCTCTTCCCAGACCTTTCGGAAACCACCGTAGCAGTGGGTCCCGCCGGGAAGCACATTGGCCGGGTTGGGAGTGATGCGATTCGGGTAGTCCCCCGCTGGAAATAGTTGGCTCCAGGTCTCTCCCCCGTCGGTCGACGCTTCCAGAATGCCTCCGTCCCACACGCGACCAGGGAATGTCGGATTCGGCTCGCTCGCGACCCATTGCCAGAAGCGAAGTGTCGTGCCCTTGTCGACGTCGTAGCAGCGGGTGATAAGCCCGGCGTCGAGGTAGTTCTCGTAGGTTCCGTCATCGGTAGCGCCACATTTCCAGGCCGCGGCGCCCGAGTGGGACTTCTCGGTCGAGACATGCCATTGGTCGGAGTAGAAGATAGTGACCGCTTCGGATCGCCAGCCGTTCGCGCCCGACTCGATGTCGTCCGGGGCGGGGCTCGGCAGAGCGATCTCGAGATCGAGCCCCGACGGACCGGGCACGACGATCTGACGCATGTCGTCGAGCAAGCCGCAGTAAGAGACCGCCAGATCGAAGGACTCAGCCACCGGAACGCTTCCCAAGTCGAACGAACCGTCGGCCGCGCTCATGTCGACGATCTGATCACCGGCGAGGGAAACCCTCGCATCCGCGATCGGCAGCATCGCTTCGTCAAGCACAGTCCCGGTCAAGGGCCCGACCGGCTTCGAGTCGAGCGCGAAGTCCTGAGTGACGATCGTCCGGGAAGG
>CAZFNT010000635.1:1302-2560 GCA_964520315.1 uncultured Gemmatimonadota bacterium | reverse complement strand
GGTGATCGACGCCGACAGCAGCGGCCCGGTCTTCGTTTTCGACGGTAGCGAAGACCGCAACAGTGTGCTCACCGGCCTGACGATTACGGGTGGCAGCGCGCAAGAGGGAGCCGGCATCGTCTGCGCAGCCGCCTCACCGCTGATCTCAGATTGCCGCCTCGTCGACAACGTTGCGATGTCGCAAGGCGGCGGCATTCACTGCGACGCCGCATCCCCAACGATCCGCGCTTGCGAGATCGAAGGGAACGGCGCGGCGCACGCCGGCGGGGGCGTCTCTTGCGTGCTCGGTGCCTACCCCCACATCGTCGACTGCACACTCTTGGACAACGGTGCCTTTCGAGGCGGCGGAGTCTATTGCTTCGCCTCCTCGCCGACCATCGAGCGTTCGCTCGTTCGCGGCAATACCGCGCCGATGGAGCAAGGCGTTGGCGGCGGAATCGCGGCCTATTTCTTCGCATCACCCCGCATCGAAGCGTGCGTGATCGATTCGAACAGCGCTTTCCGGGGCGGGGGCGGCATCTGGTGCGACTACTACTGCTCGCCCTCGATCTCGGCATCGAAGATCGCGGACAACGAAGTGCAGATCAGTGGCGCCGGAATCGCGGCACTCGATGCCTCGGCTCCGATCGTGTCGAACTGTGTCATCTCCTCGAATGAGTGCCTCGGCGGCGCCGGCGGCGGCCTCTACACGGAATTCGGAAGCGCGACGATCACCAACTGCCTGTTCACGGACAACGATTGCGGTTGGTACGCAAATGGCAGCGGCATCCACTCCTACACCAGCAACACCACCATCACCAACTCGATCGTACGCAACAACAACACTCACGACAACATCCACGTCCTCGGCGGAGTCACCACCGTCACCTGGTCGAACATCGAAGACGGCTGGCCCGGGGAGGGAAACATCGACGTCGACCCGCGATTCATCTCGGTCGGCTCTTTCGACTACATCCCCGCCCGAGGCTCCCCCTGCATCGACAGCGGCGACCCGAGCCTCGAAGACGGCGTCTGGGACGCCCATCCGCTCTGGCCGACCCGCTACCCGAACGGCGCCCGCTCCGACATCGGAGCCTACGGCGGGCCGGGGAATCGGGCGTGGGTGGGGATGCTCGGGCCGGGCTGATCGCCGCGCCGATGCGCAACAGGCTGCCAGGCGCGCTACCCTTCTCCCATGATGCGCTACTTCAACACCACCGGCCCCTGCCGCGTCGATCAGCACTACATGCTGCCTCCCGAGCCGCGGCTGCCCGAGGCG
>CAZFNT010000635.1:0-1292 GCA_964520315.1 uncultured Gemmatimonadota bacterium | reverse complement strand
GGGTGGGCAAGACCACGACCCTGATGGCGCTTGCCCGTTCGTTGACGGCGCGGGGGAAGTTCGCGGCGCTGCATTTCAGTTGCGAGACGGGGGAGCTGGCGACCGACGATATCAGCGCCGCGGAGTCGCTCGTGCTGGCTGCGATCCGTTTCGCCTGCGAAGATCATCTCGCGCCCGATCTGCATCCGCCGGAGTGGACCGATGCCGAACCCGGTAGCCGTCTGTCCGCCAATCTCCGCGCCTGGTCGCGCACCTGCCCCCGTCCGCTGGCGCTTTTCTTCGACGAGATCGACGCCTTGCGCGGGAACAGCCTTCGCGCTGTACTGCGGCAGCTTCGCTCCGGCTTCCCGTCGCGTCCGGAGGCGTTTCCGCACTCGGTCGTGCTCTGTGGTCTGCGCGACGTGCGTGACTACAAGGCGGCCTCGGGCGGCGACCCAACGCATCTGGGCACCTCGAGCCCCTTCAATATCAAGGTCGCCTCGCTACGCCTGGCTGACTTCAGCGAGGGTGATCTGCGCGCTCTCTACGCTCAGCACAGCGACACAACCGGCCAGCCCTTCGAAGAGGCCGCCCTCGAACGTGCCTTCGAGCTCTCGCAAGGGCAACCCTGGCTCGTCAACTCTCTGGCCCGCGAGATGGTCGAGGAGCTCGGGCTCGATCCGACCGCGCCGATCGCGCGTGACCATGTGGAAGAGGCCAAGGAGCGGTTGATCCTGGCCCGGGCGACCCACCTCGACTCGCTGGTGAAGCGGTTGAACGAAGACCGCGTGCGGCGGGTGCTGGAGCCGGTCATCGCGGGTGCCTACACCGGCGCGGGCGACAGCTACGACGACGACATGAGCTACGTACGTGATCTAGGCCTTCTCACCCCCTCCGCGCCGGCGCGGGTGGCCAACCCGATCTACCGCGAAGTGATCGTGCGTGTCCTCTCGGCTTTCGCCGAGGACCGCGTGCCCGTCGTCGACGCCCGCAACTTCGTCCTCCCCGACGGCCGCATCGACCTGGGGTGCATCTTGGAGGAGTTCGCGGAGCCTTGGCGCGAGCACGGCGAGGTGTTGGCCGCGGGCATGCCCTACCACGAGGTGGCGCCACAATTGGTGATCATGGCCTACCTGCAACGGATCGTGAACGGCGGGGGCTACGTCGACCGGGAGTACGGCGTCGGCCGCGGTCGCATCGATCTTCTGATGCGCTGGCCCTATGAGAAGAGCGGCAAGCGCAACTGACAGCGCGAGGCGCTGGAACTCAAAGTGTGGCGAGATGGCGAGAAGGACCCGCTGGCGAAGGGGCTC
>CAZFNT010000634.1:0-2563 GCA_964520315.1 uncultured Gemmatimonadota bacterium | reverse complement strand
CGTCGCGCTCGGCATCGAAGGGGCGGCTCGCACCCTCGGGATCGTCATTTCGCCGGGAGAGCGCTCCCATCTTCGCGAAGGATGAGATCGGAAAGGTGTTGACCGCGGCCTCGGCCCCGCCAGCGAAGACGGCATCGCACTCGCCCCGGCGAATGGCTCGCAGCCCCTCCCCGACCGCGTGCGCCCCTGAGGAGCACGCGGACACCGGGGCATAGTTGATCCCTCGTGCACCGATCCGAATCGCCACCTGCCCGCTCGCCATGTTGGGGATCATCATCGGGATCGCCAGCGGCCCCACGCCCGATGGTCCCCTCCTTATCAGGCGCGAGAACTGCGTCTCGAAGGTCTCGATCCCTCCAATGCCCGAGCCGATGATCACGCCGACACGAAACGGATCGAAATCGGCCATCTCGATCCCGGCATCCGCTTCTGCCTGAAGCGTGGCCGCGATGGCGAATTGGGCGTAGCGATCGCTCCGACGGATCTCTTTGCGATCCATCCAATCGCTCGGATCGAAGCCTTCGACCTCGCCCGCGAAACGGACCGGATGCTGGGACGCGTCGAAATGAGTGATCGGGCCGATTCCGCTTCTGCCTTCGCAGAGCGCTTTCCAATAGTCGGAGAGCTGTGATCCCAACGGAGAGACCACGCCGACACCGGTCACCACGACTCGTCGGGTTGTCATCGGAGTCCAATCCCCTCGAGCGAAGCGGAGGCGATCAGTCCCCGATCTTCCCGTTCAGGTAGTCGATGACCGATCCGACGGTGGTCACCCTCTCGGCCTCGTCGTCGGGGATCTCGATCTCGAACTGCTCCTCGAACGCCATCACCAGCTCGACCGTGTCGAGGGAGTCCGCGCCGAGATCGTCGATGAAGGATGCCTCCCGAACCACTTGGGCCGGGTCGACATTCAACTGCTCGACGATGATTTCCTTGACTCTTTCCTCGAGCGATGCCATTTCGTCCAACCTCCGTTTTGTTTCTGAAGAGCGCCGATCCCTCTCGGCCCAGCGAACCGCCATCGGGCCGCGATTACCGATAATGATCGACACAAAAGTCGCCGCCGAGCGCCCGAATGGATCCTCGACCGCAGAGAGCATTAGCCCATGGACAACCCGCCGTCGACCACGAAAATCTGACCGGTGATGTATTTCGCTCGATTAGAGGCCAGGAAAGTCACCATATCGGCGACATCCGAGGGCTCACCGAGTCGCCCCAAGGGCACCCGGGAGATTAGCGTCTCCCGGGCGGCCTCGGGCACCCCCTCGATCATCTCGGTCTGAATCAAGCCGGGGGCGACTACATTGACGCGAATGTTCCGCGGTGCCAGCTCCCGGGCCAGAGTCGCGCTGATGGCGTTCAGGCCCCCCTTCGCGGCTGCATAGTTGGCCTGGCCGGGATTGCCGGTTCGCCCCGTGATCGACGAGATATTGATGATCGCTCCCTCTCTCTGACGCATCATCCGGCGCACTGCGGCACGCATGACATTGTAGGGGCCGGTGAGATTGGTCGCGATGACCTCCTTCCACTCTTCGCTCTTCATGCGCACGAAGAGGTTGTCTCGCGTGATCCCGGCGTTGTTCACGAGTATGTGAACCCCACCCAGCTCCGAGATGCAGCGATCGACCATTCGTTTCGCTTCACCTTCGTCGCTCACGTCGCAGGGTAGAGCGAGCGCTTCGCCTCCCGAACCGCCGATCTCATCGACGAGGCTCTGCAAGAGGGCCTCGTTCCGGCCATTGCACGCAACGGTCGCGCCCGCTCCCGCCAGCGTGGACGCGATCGCGCGACCGATCCCGCGAGTCGACCCGGTTACGAGGGCGATTCTCCCCTTCAGATCGATCATATCTGGAGCCCCTCCAGTGCTGCATCGAGGCTTTCGAGATCGAAAACCGACCGGCAGACCGCGCGGCGGTCGATCTTGCGGAGCAGCCCGGCCAGCACCTTGCCCGGGCCCACTTCCAGGAAATCGGTGATTCCTTGAGCGATCATCCACTCGATCGACTCGACCCACCGGACGGGCCTGGTGAGCTGCTCCTCGAGCCGTGACCGGATCTCGGAGGCCCGCTCGACTGGCGCCGCGCTGGAGTTCGCCACGACGGGGAAGATCGGATCGGCCACGCGCGCCGAAGCCAGTCGCTGGGCGAGCTCGGCGGCGGCCGGCTTCATCAGCTCACTGTGAAACGCGCCACTCACGGGGAGCCGAATCGCCCGGCGGGCGCCGCTCGCGAGAGAGAGCTCCATCGCGCGCTCCACACCCTCGACCTCTCCCGACACCACGGTCTGGCCAGGAGCATTGAAGTTGGCCGCCTGAGACACGGAGCCGGTTTCCGTGGCCGCGCGGATCGCAATGTCGGACACCTCGGCGGAATCGAGCCCCAGTACGGCCGCCATCGCTCCCGGACGTTGCAACCCGGCGCGGAACATGAGCTCGCCCCTGAGGCGCACAATCTCGAGACCCTCCTTGAAGTCCAGTGCGCCGGCCGCGTGCAGTGCCGAATACTCGCCGAGGCTGTGCCCCGCCGCCGCCCGCACGTTCAGGCCATGGCGATCGAGCAGCATC
>CAZFNT010000633.1:0-2564 GCA_964520315.1 uncultured Gemmatimonadota bacterium | reverse complement strand
CTGCACGAGATTGCGTAGCGAGCCGCAGGCGCCGGCCTTGGGGTCGAAGGCCCCGAAGACGAGGCGTTCGAGGCGCGCTAGCACGATCGCGCCGGCGCACATATGGCATGGTTCGAGAGTGCTGTAGATGCGTGCCCCTTCGAGGCGCCACGAGCCGATCGCGTTGGCGGCGGCCCCGATCGCGAGGATCTCCGCGTGGGCGGTGGGATCTTGAAGGGCTTCGACCTGATTGTGGCCGCGGCCCAACACCTTGCCCTCGCCATCGATTACGACGGCCCCGACGGGCACTTCTCCGGCGTCGAAGGCCTTCTTGGCCTCTTGCAGGGCCATGCGCATATGGCGGATCTCGGGGTCCACGGGGCTCTCCAGTCGGGTGCGGGAAGGCGCGAGCATAGCCCGGCGGCGGCCCCGCGATCGCTTTTCGCGTATAGAATGCGCGAATCCACGCAACACCCGCGCCCACGCAGAAAGGGGCGTCGATCGATGGCACAGGATAGATCGCTCAACATCGGCTTCATCTCTTTCCGATTCTGCGGAACCGACGGCGTCTCGCTCGAGACGGCGAAATGGGCTGAAATCCTCGAAGAGCTCGGGCACAAATGCTTCTACTTCTCAGGTGAATCGGATCGACCCGACGATGTGTCGATGGTGGTCGAAGACGCGCATTTCCAGCATCCCGAGATCGTGGGAAGGCACCGGCATTTCTGGGCGTCCACCGATCGCCGCCACGAAGACACACTCTGGATCAAGGAGAAGACGGAGTTTTTCTACGGCCATGTCAAACGTTTCGTCGATGAGTTCTCGATCGACCTCCTGATTCCCCAGAACCTCTTCTGCTACCCGCTCAACATCCCCCTCACCGTCGCCCTGACCGAGCTGATCGCAGAACGCGGAATCCAGACGATCGCCCATCATCACGATTTCTACTGGGAACGGAAACCGTACCTCGTTAATTCGGTCTGGGACTATCTGACGATGGCGTTCCCGCCGACGCTGACCACAGTGCAGCATGCAGTCATCAACTCCTCGGCCAGGCACCAGTTGGCGCGACGGCGGGGCCTTTCGTCCACGATCATACCGAACGTCATGAACTACGAGCTCGATCCGCCGGAGCCCGATGACTACACTAGCGACATTCGCGAATCCCTCGGCCTCGATCCGGATGAGCGTCTGATCTTGCAGCCGACGCGTGTCGTTCAACGAAAGGGGATCGAGCATGCGGTCGAGCTCCTCAGCCGGCTCGACATGAAGGCACGGCTGGTCATCTCTCACGCCACCGGTGACGACGATGTCGGATACGTCGACCGCGTTGTCAGCTACGCCGAGCTGCTCGGCGTGAACATACTTTTCGCTGAACAACACTTCGACGAGGCGCGCGGAACGTCGGCGGACGGGAAGAAGATCTACAGTCTTTGGGACGTCTACCCCTTCGCCGATCTCGTGACCTACCCATCGCTTTTCGAGGGATTCGGAAACGCTTTCCTCGAAGCGGTGTACTTCCGCAAACCGATCGTCGTGAACAACTACACGATCTACGAAACCGATATCAGAACCAAGGGCTTCGAGGTCGTCGTTTTCGATGACTTCATTACCGACGACACGGTGACGCAGGCCATGCGCCTGATGAACGACCCCGATTACGCCAAGCACGGAGGAGAGAAGAACTTCCAGCTCGCGCTGAAGCACTTTTCGTATCGGATGCTGCGCAACAAGCTGCGTATCTTGCTTTACAACGCCTTCGGGATCGTCGGGTAGCCCTGGCCACAATCCGTGGCCTGACTCGACTTGCGAACTCTGTGTAGGCTCGATAACGTCCACGCTCTCAACCCACTCTCACCGCGGAGAACCGCGTGTATCCGATCCTGCTCTCTATCGGCCCGCTCAACATCTACGCCTACGGCTTCATGCTCGCGGTCGCCTTCCTCGCTTGCGGCCACCTCTTCCGCAAAGAGCTCGAGCGCACGCGTCGCGACCCGGGCCTCGCGGACGCGGCGCTGATGGCCGCGGTGATCGGCGGAATCGTCGGCGCCCGCATCTGGTCGGTGGCGGAGAAGTGGCAGGAGTTCCTCGCCGACCCTCTCGGCGGCCTGCTCTCGGGTAGCGGTCTGGTCTTCTACGGAGGCGCGATCGGCGGGGCTCTCGCCGTGATCTGGATCGTTCGTCGCCGCGGCGAGAGCCCCCTGCGGATAGCCGACATGATCTTCCCGGTGCTCCTGCTCGGCTACGGATTCGGCCGCGTCGGCTGCCTACTCGCGGGAGACGGCGACTACGGCGCCCCCTCGACCCTCCCTTTCCCGCTCGCCGTCTCGATCCCCGACGCCCTGGTCCCCCCGCATCGCCACCCCGCCCTCATCGGGCTCGGCCTGACACCCGACACGGCGGTCCTCAACACCCCCCTCTTCGAAATCGTATCGAGCTGGGCCCTCTTCGCCCTCGTCTGGCCGCTACGCCTGCGCCACCCCCCCGCTGGCCGCATGCTGGGCTTGGGCATGTGTGCCATGGCGCTCGAGCGAATCGGCATCGAGTTCTGGCGCTTGAACGAGCCGGCACTCGGGCCCTTGACT
>CAZFNT010000632.1:0-2590 GCA_964520315.1 uncultured Gemmatimonadota bacterium | reverse complement strand
GCGCCCTTCCCAGGCGCCCACCGGGAAGGGCATGGTCCAGATGCCGGCATCGGGGTCGAGGGGGATCCAGTCGGCGGATTCGATCTCGGGCGCTGTCGGGGGCATGGGAGCCCTTCTGGTGGAGCGAGGGGTCGAAAGATCGGATTGCTTGGTAGGTTATGTCATAGTTGCTCTTGTCACACACTCTCCATCCGCGATCGTCCTACGAACACGAAAAGGACGGGCGCGGATCGACGCCGACCAGGCGGAGGACCTGGACGCGATCCGCCAGACATTGGAGAGCGATCCCGCCATCCGTCTCGGCCGGTCGCGAAGCGCCTAGTTCGGCGGAGCCGTCGCGCATCCCCTGGACTCCGACCCGCCTCCGGGCGCCCTGCGGACCGGCGCGGGGGCGCCGGGGCTGGCTCTCTTCGCCTGCGTCTCCGACCTGACTCTGCGCGATGCAGGGCAAGCGACGAGGAGGTCGTGGCGGTGCTCGGCGCTCCGAAGGCGAGCTTCTATCCCAACTACGTCGAGCAGGGGGAGGAGCCCCAGGCCTGTCCGGGACACGAGCCGAAGATGAATCGGGGACGACCCGAGTGGAAGACCTAGCAGGACAGCGACGCGAAGCTGCGAGGCTGGAAGCGCTACCGACCCCAGCAGGCGATCGCCAAACCAGAGCTGCCGGCCAAGTCGACCGACCGCGTGAAGACATGGTTTCGGCCGATCGAAGAGGGGGCGCGCTTCACGGGCCGCATTCGGGTGCACAACCTCCGCCCCGCCGAGCTCGGGACGTTGATCTGGGCGCTCGATTTCGGCGCCGCCGAGCAGGCGGAGCACATGCTCGGCATGGCGCGCTCGTTGGGGTACGGGCGGGTGCGCATCCGCGTGACCGACTGCAAGCTGCGCACCAACGAAGGCGGAGAAGCGCGCGAGTTCGACTACCTCGGCATCGCGCGAGCGGATTACGAGAGCGCCATGGAGCCTTGGTGCGGCGAATCCGGAGTGCCGGGCGGTTGGCGAAACTCCGCACAGCTCGTACAGCTCCTGGCCTGCGCCACTCCGTTACCGGAGGGCTCGACCGATGGACGACACCTTCCCATCGCTCATCCCCGCACGGCTCTCGATCCGCGACCCAGTCGACATCGTCATCCTCCAATCGCGCGTTCAGGATGCCTTTCTCTCGGCCGGCCAGCATACCATCGCCCCTGGTAGGTCGGCCTGCTTGCGAATCTCCCCCCCCGCAACTCCTCAAAAGCCCACCACGCGGTCAGCCGACGAGGTTATGAAAGATGTTTTGGAGAATCTGAATCATGCCCGCCAAAACCCGTCGCCCCCTGCCCATGCTCACCGCAATCACCCTCACCCTCGCCGCCACCTTCTCCGCCGGCCCCTCAGCCGCGGCCGGCGAGCCCGCCCGAGTACCCGCCACACCCTCGCTGCGACAAGCCCTCGCCCAGCTCCACTCGCCCGATCGCGCCATCGACCTCCAAGCCAAGCTCGACGCCAAGATCGCCAAGAACCGGGGCTACGGCGGCGGCCTTTTCCGCATGAGCTCGGGGACCGATGCCGTTCTCTTCGAAGGAGTCTCCGGCGACCTCGATCGCCTCGGCGGGGTTCCGATCGGCCCACGCGACACTTTCGAGATCGCGAGCACCAGCAAGACTTTTACGGCCGCGACGATTCTGCGCCTCAAGGAAGAAGGACTGCTCCTTCTCGACGACCCGATCTCGACCTACCTTCCAGCCGATATCACTCAGGAGCTCCTCGTCATCGACAGCCACGACTACGGCCCAGAGATCACGCTGCGCCAGTGTCTGAACCACACCTCCGGATTGCCCGATTACTGGTACGATCCACCTTACGTTTTCTCGGAATTCAACGCCTTTCTCGTCGACTTCTACGCCGATCCAAACCGCTTCTGGCAGCCGGAAGAGCTCATCGAATACGCCAAACATCTGACGCCGATCGCGATCCCCGGCGCGCTCTTCCACTACTCCGATACTGGATATGTGTTGCTAGGGCTGATCGCCGAGGCGGTGACCGGGCATCAGCTCCACCAGCTCTATCGGCACTTGCTCTTCCGCCCTCTCGCGATGAACGACACCTATCTGCCCTACCGCGAGCAACTCACATCGCCGTACGCGGAATCGCATCGATACGAATGGGTGCTCGATATGCACGGCAAGATCCGCCAGAGCGCGGATTGGGCCGGCGGCGGGCTCGTTAGCAGCACCCGCGACCTGGAGACATTCTCGCGCGCGCTCTTCCTCGGCGAGCTCTTCGACGATCCAGCGACACTCGAAGAGATGCGTGGGTGGGTGTTCACCGGCGACGTCGACGTCTACTACGGCCTCGGCATCTTCCAGATCCGCTTCGACGGCCAGATCGGCGAGCTGGTAGGCCACGACGGCTACGGCAACGCCTGGATGTACTACTGGCCCGAAGAAGACGTCAGCTTCACCGGCACACTCAACCAGGCGCTGAACGACTGGTGGGGCCTGGTGGTCTGGGGAATGGTGTTGGTGATCGTCGAGGGGTGACGCGGAACGAGGCTGATGTCACTCGCCGCGATCCTGTAGCACCATCCAGGCCTCTTCCAAATGCCCCG
>CAZFNT010000631.1:0-2604 GCA_964520315.1 uncultured Gemmatimonadota bacterium | reverse complement strand
AGCTTGGTCTGTAGCTCGGGCGCCATCTCTGTCACCTCGTCGAGCAGGAGCGTTCCCCCCTTGGCCCGCTCGAAGATCCCGATGCTCTTGGCAACGGCGCCGGTGAAGGCCCCTCGTTCGTGCCCGAATATCGCGGATTCGAGCAATCCGCCCGCCAGAGCCGCGCAGTTCACGCGCAGAAAAGGGCGTTGTGCGCGCGGCGATCGATCGTGGACGGCGGTAGCGACAATCTCTTTGCCTGTCCCACTCTCGCCCACGATCAAGACCGTCGTATCGGAGGGCGCGACGGAGCGGATCAGCTCGCATACATGGATCATTCCCGCGGCTTGCCCGATGAAACCCCGCAGCTCTCGCCGCTGCTCGAGCCTCTCGGTCAGCCGGTCTCGATCGAGCACCAGCCGCTGATGTTCGAACGCCCTGCGCACGACCAAGAGGAGCTTCTCGTAACCGAAGGGTTTCTCGATGAAGTCGAACGCCCCCTTCTTGACGGCGGTGATCGCCAGGGCGAGGCTCGAGAAGGCGGTGACTACGACGACTTCGGTCACGGGCGAGACGGCGAGCACCTCTTCGACGAGATCGACTCCGGACATATTGGGAAGACGGTGGTCGGTGATCACCAGATCGGGCACCCATTCGCGCACCGAATCCAGAGCCTCCTCGGCCGACTCCGCCGTTCGGAGCTCATAGCCGGCGTGGCTCAAGGTCTCGACGAGCGATTCGCGATAGGAGCGGTCGTCCTCAACCACCAGGATGCTCTTGCCGTCGAATCCGTCACTCGAATCGATGAGAGTCATGGCGTGAAATGTGGGCAGAGCGCGGCGAGCGCGCAAGTGGGACAGCTTGGCGAGCGGGCCGAGCAGACCAGGCGGCCGTGATGGATCAGTCGGTGGCTGATCACGATCCAGTCGTCTTTCGGGACGAGGCCCATCAGCTCGACTTCGATCTTTCGAACGTCTCGTCTCTCGACACTCAGGCCGAGCCGCCACGAGAGTCGGGCGACGTGGGTATCCACGACGACCCCTTCGGCGATGCCCCAGCAGACCCCCAGCACGACATTCGCGGTCTTACGGGCGACTCCGGGAAGGCGAACGAGCTCGCGGAGGGTGGAGGGAACTTCGGTGGCATGCTCTTCGACGATCATGCGCGCCGCCCCTCGCAAATGCCGCGCCTTGTTGCGGAAAAGGCCGATAGAACGGATCTCGGCCTCGATCTCGGCCTGCTCCGCTTCCGCCACATTCCGAACTCCCGGGAAACGCCGAAAGAGGCTGGGGGTGACGAGATTCACGCGCGCATCGGTCGATTGCGCCGAGAGGACGGTCGCGACCAAGAGTTGCCAGGGGTCGACGTGATCCAGGGCGCAGTCGGCGTCGGGATAGAGGCGGGCGAGCTCGTGCATGACGCGCGCGGCGTTCCTTCTTCGGTCGGCCGCGCCATTCGATTCGGGGGACGAAGCCACGTCGAAGCATGCTAGGGCGCGCTTCATGGCAGCAGTTTCCCCGGGTTCATGATTCCGCTCGGATCGAAGATCTTCTTGAGCTCTCTCTGCAACGCAATCACGGGCTCCGACTGCTCCCAGGAAAGGAAACGCCGTTTGGCGATCCCGAGCCCATGCTCGCCGCTGATCGTTCCACCGAGATCGAGTGCCGCCCGAAACACCGCTTCCGATGCGGCCGTGGCGCGGCCCCGGTCGCCCGGATCGTCCCAAAGCAGATTGACGTGCAGATTCCCCTCACCCGCATGTCCATACGTAGACATGTCGATGCCACTTCGATCGCGGATCTTCTCGACCTGCGCCACTAGTTCGGGGACGCGCGCCCGCGGCACGCCGACGTCTTCGCTTATCGAGAAGCGCCGCCCTTCTTTGATCGATGCGGAGAGATCGCGGCGGACCGACCAGATCGCTTCTCTCTGACTTTCGGTGGTGGCGACGGCGATGTCGTCGGCTCCGTGCGAGAGGAGCAGCTCCCCCACGACCTCCATGCCGGCGTCGATCGAATCGTCTTCCCGCTCGGCGTCCAGCTCGAGAAGGAGCACCGCTCCGGCATCGGCGGGGACGTCGAATCCACCCTTCGCTCTAGCCGCGTCGAGGCTTGGCGTATCGATAAACTCGGCGGCGCGCAGATCGACGCCCGATGCGGCCAGATCCGCTACGGCCATGGCAGCGTCCGCGGTGGTACGAAAGTAGGTGAGAAGAGTGCGGACCGCGCGCGGCAGCGGGCGGACGCGAAATGTGATCGAGGTGACGATTCCCAGAGTTCCTTCGCTGCCGACCACCAGAGCAGTGAGGTCGTAGCCGGCCACGCCCTTGAGGGTTCTGCGCCCCAGCCGAATACGTCCTCCACTTGCCACGACGAGGTCGAGCCCGAGCACGTAGTCCCTCGTCACGCCGTACTTCATGGACGAGGGCCCACCGGCGTTCGTGGCGACATTTCCGCCCAGGGTGCAGGTGGCAAGGGAGTTCGGATCGGGGGGGTAGAGAAAGCCCTCGGAGGCCACGAGACGCCGGAATTCCCCGGTCACGACTCCGGGCTCCACCTCGGCGACCATCGAAGTCGTGTCGATCGCCTTCACACGGTCCATCGCGCTGAGATCGATCACCAATCC
>CAZFNT010000630.1:0-2607 GCA_964520315.1 uncultured Gemmatimonadota bacterium | reverse complement strand
CGTTCCCAGAGCCCGATCCGTGAATTTGACAATCTGCTTTCTGTTAGGTATATGATAGCCATTGCGCGGGCGCTGGCCTGCGGCGGGGTTGTTGGTGCGCCTTCGGCTGGCCGTGGCGGGCATCGCGTTTCGGCATTCGGGTTTCGGATTTGATTCGGTCTTCGGTCTTCGGATTTCGTCATTCGATGCGGCGGCTCGGACGGGCCTGCCACGGCGAAGCCGAGGTCGCCATTGCGCACGACGACTCGTTCTGGCAGGCGCGGGTGCGGCCCGGTCCGGTGTGGCGTCTCGGCGAGATTCGTTTCGTGGGCTCAAGCCTCTTCGATGAGTCGGAGCTGGTGGGGCGGCTCGATCTGCGCCCCGGGCGACCCTTCGAGGCCGATGCCGTCGCGAGCGATCTAGCCCGCCTACTCCAGAGCTGGGGTCGGCGCGGGCACATCTTCGCCAGCTTCAGGCTCCGCCCGCGACGATCGGCGGACGGGCGGGTCGATCTCACGGTCGTCGTCGACGATGGGCCGTTGGTGCACCTGGGTGAGCTGCGGGCGCGGGGAAACGAGACTACCGGTGTCGAGACCCTGGAGCGGGCCTCGGGATTGCGCCCCGGGCGGGTGCTCGACAGGCGGATCTTCGACCGATCGGCCGAGCGCTTGCGCCGCCTCGGCTACTTCAGCGAGGTACGGGGACCGGTGCTCACGCGGGGACCAGCGGTCGATCTCGTCGATGCCGAGCTCGTGGTGGTCGAGGCACCGACCCATTCCGCGGAGGGCGTGCTCGGCTACGCCCCGGCCGGGGATGGGGGAGATGAGCAGCTCACCGGCTATCTGGAGCTGTCCCTGCACAACCTCTTCGGCACTGGACGAGAGCTCGACCTGAGCTGGGAGCGGGTGCGTGCCGATGAGCTCACCCTGCAAGTTCGGTGGCGAGAGCGCTGGGTTTTCGGCTCCGACGCGTCGCTGCTCGCGAGCTTCGCGCAGGTGGTCCAGGATTCGACTTTCCTGGAGGACATGTTCGGCCTCGAGATCGCGTACCCGATCGGTTGGCGATTCGAAGGATCGCTCCGCTTTCAACGCGAGCGCGTGATCCCCGGGCGCCGTCGCGATGGACTCGTCCCCGATCGGAGCAACACCCGTAGCGCCGGGATCGGTCTGTCGCGAGATGGTCGAGACGACCCATGGAATCCTCGCCGCGGTCTTCTGCTCGATTCGTCCCTCGACCTCGGGCGCCGTGGCAACGAGACCTTGATTCGAGGACGCGGGCGCGTGGAGCTGAGTCTGCCGCTGGCGAGCCGCCAGTCTTGGCTCGCCGGGCTCGATCTCATGGCGCTGGAGCCACCGCCGGGACCGGTTCAGCTGCCCGACCTCTTCCGCATCGGCGGAGCAGGCTCCCTACGCGGTTTCCGCGAGGACGAGCTCCGCGCGCTGCGGGGTGGCATCGCGACCGGCGAGCTGCGCCTCCACACCGGTGCGATGTCGAGGGTGGCGCTTTTCTTGGACCTTGCCTATCTGCGGCGCGCCGAAGCCGCCTCCCAGGGAGCGCGCTTTGTGTGGCGCTCGCACGTAGGCTACGGTCTCGGCCTTCGAATCGGATCCCGTGCCGGACTGCTCGGCATCGACTACGGCGTGAGCGCCGGGGACTCCCCGATGGACGGCAAGATCCATCTCGGTATTCAGAACCTCTTCTAGGCTCCAAGCCAATGCTCCGCTCCCTCCTCGAACTGACCCGCCCGATCAACTGCGCCATCACGGCATTGGCCGTGGCACTCGGAGCGCTTTTGGCGGGGGGGGACATCCTTTTTTCGGCGCTCGTCATGGCGATGGCCTCGGCCGCGCTCGTTGCGGCGTCGGGGAATGTCTTCAACGACGTCATCGATCTTGAGATCGACCGGCTGAATCGCCCGGATCGTCCCCTGCCGAACCGCCGCGTGGGTAGGGGCGTCGCCACGGTCTTCGGTGCTCTCGCGGGAGCGGTTGGCGTGGTCTGCGCCTCTCGGATCGGTCCGACCCACTTGGCCCTGGCGCTCGGCGTGTTGGTCGCCCTGGTGGTGTACGACCGTTGGCTAAAAGGCGTGGCCGTCTTGGGCAATCTCGTCGTGAGCGCTGCGGCGGCCCTTGCGCTACCGTACGGGGGATTAATAGGTGAGGCGTGGACGGCAACCCTCGTGCCATCGGCCTTCGCCTTCTGCCTGCACATGGCGCGAGAGATCATAAAAGACGTCGAGGACATGGATGGTGATCGGTTGGTGGGGGCGCGCACGCTCCCCGTCCGAGTGGGTCGCTACCGTGCGATTTCGGTCGCGATCTACTGGCTCTTCGCCCTGGTCGTGCTGACGCCGCTGCCTCATCTGCTCGGTTGGTACGGCCTCGCCTACATGAGAATCGCGATTCTCCTCGACGCCGCGTGCATCGCCATCATGATCTCACTCCACCGCAATCCTTTCCGCGGAGGCCTTTCGCGGGCTTCTAGTGGACTGAAGGGCCTGATGTTGTTGGGGATCCTTGCCGTCTATTTCGGGTGAGCTATCGCGTTTCTTAGTTTCGTACAGAGTATCGGCCTTCGGCGCTCACGAGAATTGACCCACCTGTTGGATCGTGTGAATCGTGACTTCCG
>CAZFNT010000629.1:0-2610 GCA_964520315.1 uncultured Gemmatimonadota bacterium | reverse complement strand
GCCGAACCCATCGAATACCGCCGAATCTACCGTCAAATACCGTCGGATGTCAATGGATATGACGGGATCTCGCCGGACAAAGAGAAAGCCCGAAAGCTGAGGAACACCAACGCTTTCGGGCTCTCTGCGGACTTCCTTGGAAGTCGATTTGGTGGAGAACTAGGGAATCGAACCGGCGTCCCAACTCTTGCGCCGCTAAGAGCTGATCCCCAACAACAGCGTCATTACGGCGATATAGATCGCCCAGCCGATGGCGCAGACGCCGACGGCCCGAAGTGTGCTCGTATAGTCCAGCGCTTGGCGGACGGCCACGACGGTCGCAGCCAACATCCAGAAGGCCGCAACGACGAAGCTCAGAGCACGCAGGCCGGGGATGATGCCGAGGGCCCGAATGACGCCGGGGGCGTTCGCGAACCCGAGGGTGCGGAGCAGCTCACCGTGGTCCGCCTGGGTCTGGGGTTCCGGCAGGATGCGGGTTCCGATCAAGTACGTGAGGTAGGCCCAAACGTACCAGCCCCCGATGGACACCACCGTCCCCATCACCACACTGGAGAAGCCCCCGCCTCCCCCGATCCCGGCAGCCAGGCTCGAGAGGACCACCACGGTCAGGGCGTCGCGCATGGCGGTGGTATCGGCCTCCACCTCCTCGTAGAGCTGGGGTTCGAGCCGGGCGGCTCGGAGCATGCGGTCCGTGAGCGCGCTCATCGCATCTCCTCTCTGGGGATCGCTCGGCGCAGGCGCCAACCGCTTCGCCACCGATCCACGCTTCCCCATGGACTTTCGGAGCGGGAGAATCGCATTCTCACCTTCATTCGTCCAGGCTCGTTGTAGGCCGGGCCGCGCAGGAAGCCCGGGCGCGCTCCCTGCTCCGCTCGAGATAGCGGCCGCCCGCCACCATTACTGGCGCCGCGCCTAGGCCGGATGCCCCCGGGGGAGGGTCGGCTCCAACGCCCACGGCCCTCGAAGAGCCAAGTTGTCGAATACTCGTACGGATTTGTCTCGAATGTCCGCGTGGACAGCTCGGTGCGCAACGTGAGAACCCGATCCGCGTGGCGCGGAGGTTTCAGGAGTTCTACGAGCAGCCCTCGGTTGAGACCTATGCGCAGGTGGCTGAGTACTTCGGGGTGGCCAGACCGGTCGTCAGCGTGCACGTGGCCTTGCTGAAGGGGCTGCCCAGGGACTTTGTGGAGTGGATCGATGGCGTCGATGATCCCGAGGTCCTTTCCCGCCTCTCCATGCGGAAGATGGTGGCCGTCGCTCGGATTGGGGACCCCGAGGAGCAGCGACGGGAGATAGCGGCACTGATCGAGGAGCTGGGCGGACGCCTCCTTGGTTTGCAGTTGGAGGTCTGAGAGGCTCACCGTAAGGTCCCGGCCTTGGGACCCCACGGGTGGGAAATCCGCGAGGTCGGCGCTCTCCATCATCGCTACGAGCGGAGAGCGGCGTAGCCCCAGAAACCGGCGCCAGTCCAGCCGAGCTAATCCACCCGATCTCCATTGGGCTTGGTTCGCCCGCACGGCCAGAAAGTGCGCCCACGCCACTTCTCCGTCCCCCTCTTGGCGCACCCGACCGTCTTCACTCCCGATGACGGTCCTCCCCGACGGTTCTGAGATGCCGAGTGGAACGCGGTTCGCGAGGCCGATGGGGTTTCCGGCAGGCACAGGCGCATTTCTCTCGCAAATCCGGGGAACGCTCGACCGTCAACCAAACAGCTACGGAAGGGCTCGATCGGGTACGGGCTAACCTGAACTTCCAAGGTTCGACTTGCCGGTCTTCTTCTCAGCCTTTTTCTTCTTTTTCTCCTTCTTCTCTTTGTTGGAGAGCTTCGGCTTGTTCGCCTTCGACTTGGTCTTCTTCTGATCTTTCGTCGCCAAGAGGTCGCCTCCATTTCTGTTTGAATGGGCTCGCATCACGGCCGTGGCATGGCCGACGTTCCCGACCCTACACCTGTCGCGTCCCGTGGGTGTAGAAAACCCGAACTACTGGCACGGAACCGGCGAGCGCGGCAGGCCCGCCCGGGGCGAAGACCCTCGCGTAGCCGAGTTGTCGAATTCTCTCACGGGTCTATGCAGAAGTCACAGGTGGACCGCGCCGATGGACCCCATCGACGGCGGCGACCAGGCGGAGTGCGAGCGGCACATGATGGAATCTTAATCTTTGGGGCTATCGAGTCGATCCGTGACTCGACATCATGGGTGCCATGAGGTCCTGAATCGCGTGGAGAGGGCCGCCTCTAGCGCCCGGGGCCGTCACACAGCCGGGCTGATGCGATACCCATACGGAATTCTCTTGATGCCGGGTGGAGGGCTCGGTCAGTCACGCAACCCAGCGGACGCCAGACCCGCGTGGGCTCTTGTCCCTACCACAAACCCCATCGGCCTTGCCCTGCTTGAACTTCCAGCTCCCCTCTCCCATCTTCTTCCCATGCTTCTGATCCTCCAAGCCCTCGCTCATTCCTTGCTCGATGCAACCGATCACGCCGGGCGGTGGTCCTCCGCATCCTCATGCTGGAGCACCCGGTCCGGGTCCTGAAGCGACAGGTCAAGCGGCCACACCTCACCGACTGGGATCGGGCCGTCTGGGTGGCGATCTCGAGGACTTGGTCCCACT
>CAZFNT010000628.1:0-2616 GCA_964520315.1 uncultured Gemmatimonadota bacterium | reverse complement strand
AGTCGTCGAGGTCGGTGGAGATCGATTCGATCGTGCAGTTCCGAGCGGAATCGGCCTCGAGGGCGGGCACGCTGTTCGGTCGTAGTGTGACGAGCCGAACCGTGTCGGAGGCGACCTTCACGGTCCCGATCGCTTTGCCGGACATCACGGGCCTCTCGCAGACCAAATCGTCTCCGTCGAGACGCAGAGCGGTCACGTCGGAGGCGAGCCCCGCGTCGAGCCGTGCCGCCACTCTCGCCGAGAGGTCTTTGCCTTGGGCGGTGGCGCCGCAGATGTAGATGCTCGCCCCCGACAGGCCGATCGCCTCGGCCACAACCTTTGGCGTCGCTGATGGTGAGTACTGGCTCAAGCGCTCGTTGTTTGCCACCAGCACCTTGTCGGCGCCGTGGTGACCCAGAGCGGCAGCGAGCCCATCGACTCCGGAACCGACGAGAAGTGCCGTCACTTCCCCGTCTCCCGCCAATCCACGGGCCGCCGCGATGGCCTCCAGACTGGCCTTCTTGATGGCGCCTCCACGATGCTCCGCGTATACGAATAGCTTGCTCATGATCTCTCCTGCTCGAGCCGAACCTCTTCGGACGAGGTCGGGCCCGCGCATTGGTACGTCTCAGATGGCTTTGGCTTCGTCTCGCAATGCCTTGGCGAGATTGGCCGCGGCTTCGCGCGCATCGGCGCCTTCGATGATCCTGCCCGCCGATCGCTCCGGCGGCATCGTGTACTGAAGAAGGGTCGTGCCCGCCCCGGCGGCGCCCACCTGGGCCGGCTCGACATCGATGTCCGCGGGCGCCAGGCGCGTCAGAGGCTTCCTCTTGGCCTTCATGATGCCCGGAAGGGACGCGAATCTCGGTTCACCGAGGCCCTTCTGGCAGGTGACGACCGCCGGAAACGAAGTCTCGATGATCTCGTGGCCACCTTCGATCTCACTGTGGCAGGTAGCCTTGGCCCCGTCCTCGGCCACTTCAAGCTCGACAACAGTGCCAGCATGGGGAAGACCGAGCAGCTCTGCCACGCGAATCCCAACCTGCGCTCCGTCGGTGTCGATCGCCTGTTTGCCGGCGAGGATCAGATCGAACTCCCCGATATGCCGGCAAGCGGCGGCCAGCGCCCGGCTGTCGGAGCGGGCGTCGCCCCCTTGAAAGGCGTCGTCGGAAAGCAGGTAGGCGTCGTCCGCGCCCATGGCCAGGCCTTTGCGGATATCCGCCTCGCATCGGTCGGGACCGAGCGTCACGAGGGAAACTGTGGCCCCCCGCGCATCCTTCAGCTTCAGCGCCGCCTCGATCGCGTACTCGTCGTAGGGGTTCAGCTCGAATCCGAAGTCGGATTGGTCCAGCGCACCGTTCGTCACGCTGACTCTCGCATCCGATTTCGGCACGCTCTTCACCAGAACTAGGATCTTCATTCGTTTCTCTCCACAGGGCCCCCGATCCCAGGGGTCGTTGGTCGGTTTGGAGGTGATTGGATTCGTCCGTCGAAATCAGTCGGGCTTCGGGCGGATCATACGCGATTCGTCAGGCAATTGCCGCAACGCGTCACGCGCGGCGCACACCTCGGCTTCGCGCTTGCTCGTACCGCTCCCACGACCCCACACCCGATCCCCGATCGCGACCTCGACGACAAAGCGCCGGTCGTGGGCGGGGCCACTCGCCGAACTGACAACATAGCGTGGCGGGTCGTGCGTGCCTTCCTCTTGGATCAGCTCCTGAAGCTGGTTCTTGGGATTGAGATACGCTCTGTCACGCTCCATTTCGGCTGCGCGATCCAGCAGCCAGCGGTCGAGAACCGCCTCGGCTGCATCTACGCCTCCATCGAGGTATGCGGCCCCAACGACCGCCTCGAAGGCGTCCGCCAGAATCGACTCTCGATCCCGCCCGCCTCTTCTCTCCTCCGCAAGCGAGAGCTGGATCCACCCGCCCAGGTCGATCGCCCGGGCGGCCGCGGCCAGAGTCTCACGCCGAACGAGCGAGGATCGAAGCTGCGTGAGATCGCCCTCGCCGAGCCCGGGAAACTCCTCGTAGAGACGACCGGCAACGATCATCCCGAGGACCGAGTCGCCCAGGAACTCCATCCGTTCGTTCGACGCCGATCGGCCCGCGTTTCGACTGTGTGCGTGTGAGCGATGCGAGAGCGCCTGCGTCAGGAGCTCCCGATCGATGAAGCGATGTCCTAGCTCGTCCTCGAACTTCGACAGATCATCGCGGCGTTTGAACGCCCGGTGAACAAGCCGGAGCAGCCGCTCACGCATCGCCGCTGTGACGGCGAAACGCTAAGGTAACATTGTGCCCCCCGAAACCCAGGGAGTTCGAGATGGCCGCGCCGATCTTCGCGGATCGGGCCACGTTCGGGACATAGTCCAGGTCGCACTCGGGGTCGGCGGTCTGATAGTTGATCGTCGGGGGAACGATGCCGGTTCGCAGTGTCTGTACCGTCGCGATCGCCTCAAGCCCTCCGGCCGCTCCCAAAAGGTGGCCGGTCACCGACTTGTTGGAGCTGACCATGAGCCGGTCGGCATGCTCGCCGAACACCGTGCGCACAGCCGCCGTCTCGGTCTTGTCGTTGATCGGCGTCGATGTGCCGTGAGCGTTCACATACCCCACCTCGCTCGGATCCAGTCCCCCG
>CAZFNT010000627.1:0-2639 GCA_964520315.1 uncultured Gemmatimonadota bacterium | reverse complement strand
CATCGCACTTCCTGATCGGATACGAAGTCCTTCTTCGTCAGCGTTTCGCAGCTCGTGGCCCGCCCGCTCATTGTGCTTCTCCCGCATGCTCGCGTATCGCCGCGAGAATCTCACTTTTCTTGAATGGACGTCCCTCGACCCGGTTTAGCCGCTCCACGCGAATCGGATAGCTGCCCTGCAGCAAGAAGGCGAGCTGCCCCATGTTCATCTCGGGCACTAGCACAGTGTCGAAGCGCTCCAGAATACCTTCCAAATCCAGCGGAAGTGGCCACAAGTGTCGCAGGTGCACATGGCTGACCTCGATCCCATCGCCGCGGGCGCTCTCGAGAGCCGCCCGAACCGATCCGTAGGTCGAACCCCAGCTCACGATCAGCAGCCCGCCCCGCTCCGCTCCGTCGATCTCGATCGGCCGATAGGTTGGCGCGATCCGCGCCACCCGCTCGTGCCGCAAGTCGGTCATCTCTTGATGATTCGGGCCGCCGTAGGCGACGTTTCCTGTCTCTATATCGGTCTCCAGGCCGCCGATGCGGTGCTCCATTCCAGGAGTGCCCGGCAGTCCCCAGGGGCGGGCCAGAGTGTCGGCATCTCGGTTGCACTGATGGAAAGTCTCTGCATCCTCCCAGATATGTGTCGCGAGGTTCGGCAGCTCGGCGAAGCTCGGAATCAACCAGGGTTCCGCGCCGTTCGCCAAGAATCCGTCGGTCAAGAGGATGACAGGCGTCATATATTCGAGCGCGATGCCGCAGGCATTGTACATCGCATCGAAGCAATCGGATGGGCTCTTCGCCGCCAGGACCGGAATCGGAGTGTCGCCGTTCCGCCCCAGCACCGCCTGAAAGAGGTCGGACTGCTCGGTCTTCGTCGGCAACCCGGTAGAGGGCCCGCCGCGCTGAACATTCACGATCACCAGCGGAAGCTCCGCCTTCACCGCGAGACCGAAGGCCTCCGATTTCAGGGCCATCCCGGGCCCGCTCGTCGTCGTGATCGCCAGCGAACCCCCATACGCCGCGCCGATAGACGAGCAGACCCCGGCGATCTCGTCCTCCGCCTGAAAGGTCACCACGCCGAAGCGCTTGTGCGCCGCCAACTCGTGCAGAATGTCGGATGCCGGAGTGATCGGGTAGGAGCCGAGAAAGAGCGGGCGCCCCGATCGCGCCGACGCCGCGACCGCCGCGAGCGCCACCGCCTGGTTCCCGGTAATGCTGCGATAGGTGCCCTTCGGGAGCTTCGCCCGCCCAACCCGAAATCGGGAGTGGAAGATCTCGGCCGTCTCTCCGTAGCTATGCCCCGCTTTCAAGACCCTGATATTCGCCTCGGCCAGCTCCCCCTTCGACGCGAACTTCCGCGTGATCCACTCGATCGTCGGCTCCAGCGGACGCTCATAGAGCCAGCAGACCAGCCCCAGCGCGAGCATGTTCTTCGTGCGCCCGACCACCGACGAGCTGAGCCCCATGTCGGACACAGCCGCCGCCGCGAGCTTGTTCATGTCGACCTCGACCACCTGAAAAGCGTTCAGCGAGTCGTCCCCTCTGGGATCCTCGTCGTATCCCGCCTTCGCGACGTTCGCCGCCTTGAACGCGGCCGCATTGAGCACGATCACCCCATTCGGCTTGACAATGTCGATGTTCGCCCTCAGACCGGCCGGGTTCATCGCCACCAAGGCGTCGAGCTCGTCGCCCGGCGTGTGCACATCGACGCTGCCGAAGTTCAGTTGAAAGCCCGACACACCAGCCAGCGTCCCCGCGGGTGCACGGATCTCCGCCGGATAATCGGGAAAGGTCGCGACGTCGTTACCCGCGATGGCCGATGCGTTGGTGAACTGCGTCCCGGTGAGCTGCATTCCGTCGCCGGAGTCACCGGCGAATCGAATCGTCACGGATTCGAGCGATTGCACGGTTGGGGTCATGGGGCTTCCAAGTGGGCGAGAGCGCGTGTAGAGGAGCGAATCGATCACTATAGACGGCGGCGAGAGCCGAGATCAACGAAGCGTCGGCGTCGCTTTCGGACCGCAGTCCATCCGTTAGCAGGCCCCGATGACTGTTATGCTATATCGTATACCGTCACATTGTGAGGACCACGCACCCAGTTGCGCCGATCTTTTTAGGGCACCGCCCTGGCGTCCGTCGACTCCCTTCCCCCGGTGCCAGAGCCCCCGGAGAACCCGATCACCGAAGAGAAGCGCGTGCTCGGCAAGTCACTCTTCTGGGAGGAGCAGCTTTCCAGCGACAACACTGTCGCTTGCGGAGCCTGCCACAGACACGAAACCGGTTCCGCCGATTCACGGGCGGGCGTTCACCCGGGGATGGACCGAATCTTCGACACCGATGACTGCATTTTCGTGTCCCCCGGGGTGCAGCGGCGGAACGCGCCGGGAGAACCGATCCTCGACGAGATCTTCGGCTATGACGTGCAGGTGACCGAGTCGAGCCGGTTGGCGCTGGTGAAGTAGGGCAGGAGGCTGCGCCCGGGCACGCACGGAGGTGGAGGTGCGGCCGCGGCACCGTTTTGGACCCGGGGGCGCGAGTCAGGTCGAGTTTTCGGGAGACCGAGCACTTTCGAGCTGGTCGCCGTGACATGAAGCCAGGCACGCTCCCCGGCTCCGCGCCGCCCGAAGCTGCCGCCCTGTGTGCCCGCGAATA
>CAZFNT010000626.1:0-2644 GCA_964520315.1 uncultured Gemmatimonadota bacterium | reverse complement strand
TTGTCGTTCAAGGGCCAACGAGGTTCTTAGCTTAATTTGATGGCGGATCCTGGGCTTGCGACCTCAGAACCGTAGATCGAGCTGAACCAAGAGCTCGTTGTTGTCCACGCCGGCCGTCTCTTCACCGTACAAGTTGAGGTTGGCCCGAATCATCTTCTGCCCTGGCGCCGGGTCGGCGAAGGCCAGTCGGCCGGCAATGTACAGCTTCACTTCCGCCACGTCGAAGTCATCGACCCTACTCGACCCGGGACCGCCGCCGTCCTCGGAGGCGCCGTAGCGGAAGAAGCCCACACCCCGACGCGGACATCAGGACTCCCGCTGGTGATCTGGCTGCCAACGTCATTCTCGGCAGCGAAGGTCGACGACGTGTCGCAGGTGAAGGCGAACACCTTCAGGGCCACGATCAGACATTTGGACTTCACTTCTCTCCTCCATTCGAAGACACCGACAGCTCCGCCATCAGCTTCAGCATCTCAGCGGCCGGCACGAAGTCGACCACCCTGAGCTCCCGGCGTTCCTCTCCCTGATCATCGAGCATGACCAACGTCGGAACACCTTTTACGTCGTACCGGCGCAACAAGCGATCGTGGAGCGGATTGTCGCCGCCGGTGACGTCGACTCTGATCATCACCAGATCGTTGGCGGCCTCCACTACCGTCGATTCATGAAATGTCTCGGCTTCGAGCTTGCGACATGGGGTGCACCAACCGGCCGAGAGGTCGATGATCACCGGCTTCCCCTCTTCTCTTCGCCGGCCCGCGCGAGGAGCTCATCGGAATAGTCTTGCCATCTTACTCCGGGCGCCAGTATCGCCCAGGAGGCGATCAGATGGACACCGAACCAGAATCCAGGCCATCACGCGGCGCACCCAGAGCATCCACTCTCCGGATCGCGGCAAGCGATCGAGTCGACCGGAAGAGATCGCCAGCACGATAGAGAGGCAAGCCCAGCCCGAGGCTGAGAACGAAGAAGATCATGAAACCGAACCAGGCACTGCCGCTGTTGGCCACCAGCGTGAGCAACCCGATCACGAAAGGCCCGATGCAAGGGGCGGGGCCACCACCCCCATCGCCAGTCCCATGAACAAACTACCGAAATAGCCACCGTGGGAACGCGCCGCCACCTGCGTGAGCCCGCTGGGCATGCGCATCTCCCAGAGTCCGAAGAGACTCGTCGCCAAAAGCAAGAGGATCGTCGCCACTCCCGCCAGCACCAGAGGATTCTGCAGCAGAGCTCCCATCATGCCGCCCGTGAGCCCGGCCACCACGCCCAGCGAAGAGTTGGTGATCACCAACCCGGCAAGATAGCAAAGCCCATGGACCACCAACCGCCCCTGCGACTTGCCCGCGCGGCCGCCGAAGTACGTAACAGTAATCGGAATCAAGGGGTAGACGCAGGGCGTGAGGTTGAGGGCCAATCCGCCCACGAACACTCCCGCCAGAGTTAGCAGCAAAGCCCAGCCAAACACCGGTACCTGCCTCGCCTCCAGCTCTCCTTCGACCAGCACACTGTCACTCGCCACCGGCAGACCGCGCTCTCGCCAATCGGGGAACCCTTCCGGGTAGCGATAGACTTTCTCGTATCCCAATCCTACGGCCACACGGGCCGCCGAGCCGCTACGGACTCAGGTGAAGCCGGCTCAGTAGAAGGCGATCAGAGCATCGGTATGTGGTTTGAGCAGTTTGTCGATCTTGCCGCGCGCGCGCCACCTCGCCCACCAGGTCGGCTCCATCGAGAAATGGAGCGAACCTGGGATATGTCCGGTGCGGTGCTCTCAGGCTTGGCGTGTATCGACCAGCACGACCCCTTCAGGGTTCTCCTTCATTCTGCGCACGATCTCATCGGCTTCGATCAACCGATAGCCGCCCTCGCGGGCCTCTTGCTCCAGTTTCGCCTGCTGCTCCGGTGTCGCATCTGCGCTCGCGCGCCCTGGCCGAACGAGCAAACCCCCAAGAAGCGCCAAGGCGACGAGCAACGAACTCCCCGCCGACAAGGTCGTCTTTCTCCGGAAGTTCACGATGTCTCTCCAGCCGATAAGGAAACGGATACCTGCGGGGAATCCCGGCGAAAGCGTTGTACCAACGGAACGATCCAGCTCCCGAGAATCGTCGCGGGAACGAAGAGCAGAGCACCTGGCGCCAAGAGCGACGTTGCACTCAAGCCCAGCCCGACCGTGCAGCCCGCCGCCAGAGCCCCGCCGAGCCCCAACCCCACTCCGCCGCCAAAGGCTGTCGCCAGTTTGCGTGGAGACGCCGTCGACCACTTGAAGCGGCCCTCGACCCGCGCGGCCGCGTGGGCTCCCATGGCGATCGCCACTACCAAAGCGGCGGCGGCATTCAGGCGGCTCGGGGCGGCGCCCAAGAGTGCCTCGAACCAAGCGATGTTGCCCGGAATTATCGCCAATCCGTAGCCGCGTCCATCGGCGGCCGCCAAGACCCATGCGGCGATCCCCACCGCACCGATCGTGACACCGGTGCGGCGCCAGCTCCAAGCCCCCCGCGCCGCCGCGGATGGCGTCATTCGACTAGCCACAACCAGCAAGAACAGAGCCACCGGCAGGGCGAAGACCCAAAATGGCCGCCCCGCCAAGCGCAGCGCATCCGGCGGCGGCACTGGCGCAAAGCCGCCCCCCGCCGCCAAATGG
>CAZFNT010000625.1:0-2651 GCA_964520315.1 uncultured Gemmatimonadota bacterium | reverse complement strand
CGCCAGCACGCTTCCCCACTCGCAACGATCGTTTGGCCTACTACCTGAACGCTTACAACGCTTTGGTGCTCCTCGGCGTCGTAGAGCACTGGCCGATCGAGTCGGTTCGGGATGTGCGTGCTCCGCTCGCCCCCGGCGGTGGATTCGGGTTCTTCTACGGATTACATTTCCGCCTCGACGGAGACGAAATCAGCCTGAACGACCTCGAAAACGAGATCCTGCGCAAGCGCTTCGACGACGCCCGGATCCACGCCGCGATCAATTGCGCTTCGGTATCGTGCCCCACGCTTCAGCCGCGAGCATGGGCGCCAGAGACTCTCGATTCAGATCTTGACGAGGCCATCGCGGAGCTGGCCGGCGCCCCACGGCATGTGCGCATCGATCCAGCCCGACGCACAGTGCGGGTCTCATCGATCTACGACTGGTTCCGCGGAGACTTCGAGGCACATGCCGAGCGAGCGGGGCGAGCGCCCTCGCTGCTCGATTTCATCGCACTCTACGGCGGCGAAGCGGTCGCCGCGGCGGCCGAAGCCGCCGGAGACTACGAATTGCGCTTCATGGAGTACGACTGGGCGCTCAACAGGCGCGAGTGACCCAGCCGCGGGTCCCGTCTAACTTTCCTGAACGTCAAGAAGAGTGGACAACCGCCCAACTCACTCGGACTTCTCGGGTTGTGATGCTTGTCTGGCAACCCTGCGTCGGATCGGTCATAATCCTCCCCCTCTCGACCCAACACAAGTACTGGAGTTCGTCATGCGGGGCACTTGTCTGATCTACAGCTCCCACAATCGCTGTCAGCATATTCACCGCGATCTGATCGCCGAGCGGGCGCTTCAAGGCGTCGAGAACAAGCGCATCCTGCTTCTGCCGATGTCGCAGACCGTCAACGGCGGGGACGAACGGAACCGGCAGCAGTACGAGACCGGCACCTTCGACTGGTACTTCAAGCGCTTCGAGGAGTACGGGCTGGAGTTCGTACCTTTCTACTGGTCGAGCGGGCTTCAGCAGCAAGACGTCGATCTCTTCTGGCACCTGCTCTACGAGTCGCAAGTGGTCATTCTGGCGGGCGGGAGCAGCGAGCTAGGACTCAGGCGCTACAAGACCCTTGGCGCTGTCTTCGGGCAGGAGCCGGGTCGCTTCGGGCGGATCCTGCACGAGCGCCAGAGCCGCGGTCTCCTAACGGTCGGCTTCTCGGCGGGCGCGGACCAGCTAGGTGAGATCCTCTCATCCTCCGCCCACCACCAGATGGAAGATTCCGATGCCTTCGGCCTGGCACGCAACGTCGTCACGACCTTGCACCACGAGCGGGGCAGAGAAGGCGATCTGATGCAGGTCGCCAGCAGATTCCCCCATTGCATGGCCTTCGGCCTACCTAACGATTCCGGGCTCAATATCGACCAGGGCAGATTGCCCTCGGGCAGCTTCTGGCAGGTGATCGACTTCGTCGTGGACCGCACCTGGGACATCGAGTCGGAGCAGTGGCACGTGAAGACTCGCCAGGGTGTGCCGATCGAGCACTTCGGTCCGCATGGCGAGCACTGGGCCTTCCATGGCGGAGAGAAGATGGTGCGGATCGAATCGGCCGACCGCGCGTACAAGGCCGCATTCGTCACAACGCCGGGCGGCCTGATCGACTTCCACGGGGGGAGCCCCGCTCCCTTCGGGTCGATCGAAGAGGTGCTGGCGACGCATTGAGGTTAGGGTCCGGAGAGAAACAAACGTGTCGGATCGCGCCCAGATTTGGGTCAGATTCGGCCGATCCGACTGAGTGCAACCGGAGGCGTAGTCGCAGCCTACGGCGAGGATTGCACGATTGAGGCATCGGTCGAAGATGGCCCGAAGATGGGATGCGAGGTGGCACGTTTGTTTCTTTCCGGACCCTTAGGGTCCGCGCACTGTGTTGTGACCGATTCCCGCGCGCGGCTGGCCTCGCCATCCGGAGACAACCTTCCAGTTTCTTTCCGCCCTGGCCAGGGGCTCATGTGGCTGCGTTGGATCGCAATCGTCGCTGGCGTGCACCCTTACTCCCAGGCATGCGGCCGCTCATCGGGCAGCGGAAAACGGGTTCTCGTTGTGAGCATCCAGCGGTCGATCACGATCGGGAGCTTCGAGGCGCGAATGCGAACGCGCACATCATGCACACCCGCTTTCAGCGGCAGACGCCCCGTCGCGGCGGATGCGGACCCAGAGGCTGTACTCGTCCCAGACGGGCACTTCGGTGCGGTAGTGGAGGGTGGCCGGCGCCTTGATCTCTGTTGTCGAGGTGATCGTCTTGGTGCGCGTTTCATCCGCCGCGAAACGGATGGCCCCGTGGCCCCAGGCGGAAGTGTCGGCGACAGTTTCGAAGCCGATCATCGAGGTGGCGGACTCGGCCTCGCGGTAGAGATCTTTGTGGTAGGCGCCGGTGTGCCAGTTGTCGTAGAGCCAGGTGCCGCATTCGATCCGTTTGTAGTCCCATTTGCCGGCGGTGTCGAAGACGTGGATCTTGGCGTCATAGCCTTGGAAGACGATATCGGTGTCGCCGTCTTCGTCTAGATCGGCCAGAGCGCCGGTGCCGAAGTTCTGATCGTCTGAATAGTAGGGCCAACCTTCCACGTTCGAGCCGTCTTGCTCCAGGGCCCAGATGTAGGGGCGGTTGGCGCCGGCGAAGA
>CAZFNT010000624.1:0-2653 GCA_964520315.1 uncultured Gemmatimonadota bacterium | reverse complement strand
GCACGGCCAGCTCATGATCGAGAACGCGGCCGCGGGCAGACATGAGCAGCACCCGGCTACTTGCCTCGTCCCCCTCTCCACTCACCGATTCAATCGCGCGCACAACCGGCTCGGCCTTGAGCACCATGCCGCCGCCCCCGCCGTAGGGCGTGTCATCGATCGATCGATGGCGATCGCTGGTGAACTCCCTCAGATCGATGCTCCGCAGCTCGGCCAGGCCACGCTCGATCGCCCGCCCCGGAATGCTCTCGGCCAGAGGCCCCGGGAAGATGTGGGGAAACGCGGTGATGATGTCGACAACGATCGATGGGCGCACGACTCACTCCGGTAGCAGGCCCGGTATCGGACGCACAACGAGCAGGCGACGCACCGGATCGACCCGCGGAACAATCTCGCGGCTCGCCGGAAGAAGCAGCTCTCCCCTCGCGCCGCCCCGCACGACGATCACGTTGGCTCCGGCGGAACCGATGATCTCCGCGACAGTTCCGAGCTCCTCTCCCTCTTCCGATTCAACGCGAGCACCTATGAGGTCGAAAGCGTAGAACTCGTCGGCGGGAAGCTCGGGCAGCTCGTCTCCGGGAACGGTCAGGTCGCATCCACGAAGGGCCTCCGCCGCATTGCGGTCGCTCACCCCCTCGAGCGACATCAAGAAGCCCTTCCCGTGGGGACGAGCCCACACGACGCGGATCCGCACGAGATCGCCACCACCCTTGGGTAGAAGATCGACCTCCTCCAACCCTTCGAGCCGGCCGGGCAGATCGGAGAGCGGCGCCACGCGCAGCTCCCCCCGCAGCCCGTGCGCGCCGACGATCCGCCCCACCAACACTTGTTTGGGGCGCTGAGGCATGCGGACTAGTCCACGATCTCCAGATAGACCTTCTCGTTCCAATCGTGGGTGGCGCAGGCCACGAGATCACGCAGAGCTCTGGCGGTTCGGCCGTTCCTTCCGATGATCCTGCCCATGTCGCTGCGATCCACGCGCAGCTCGTAAGTGAGTGTGCGCTTGGTGGCTACCTCTTCCACATCGACCGAGTCGGGATGATCGGTGAGACGGCGTGCGACGAACTCGATCAGATCGAGAACGTCATCGCGAGTGGCGCTCATTTGAAGACTCCTGTGGCCCCGCGGCCGGCTCTACCCTTCAGCGGAATCGGTCTCGGGCGGCTTCTCGTCCGCGGCATCGGCAACCGGTTCTTCCGAAGCGGGCTCCTCGGCGACCGGCTCCTCCGAAGCCGGCTCCTCGGCCGAAGCTTCGTCCGAAGCGGGCTCCTCGCTCGGAGCCTCATCCGACGCCTCTTCCGCGCCGGCTGCCTTCTCGGGCGCCTCGGGCTCAGCGGGAGCTTCGGGCGCGGACACGTCGGTCGGCGGGGCCTCCGCCGCGGCCGTATCGGCAGCCGGCTCCTGAAGGGAGGCTCCCAGCCCTTCGCCGGTTCCACCCTCTCGCCAGGCGCGGATGATGCCGCTCCTGCGCAGAAGCGAACGCGCCGTGTCGGTCAGCTCGGCTCCCTCTTTGAGCCAGTTCACCGCCTTGGTGCCGTCGATTCTATAAGGCTCGGTCTTCGAAATCGGATCGTAGAAGCCGATGGTGTCGATGACGCGGCCGTCTCGCGGGGAACGCGAGTCCGCGACGACGACGCGATAGAAGGGGCGTTTCTTCGTCCCCTTGCGGGTGAGTCGGATCTTGACCGCCAATGCAGTTTCTCCTTTTGGGTCGGGACTACTGGAATTTGAGCCCTGGCAGGCCCATTCGTCCCAGTCCCATGTTCTTCATTCGCTTCAACATCTTCTTCATCTCTTGGAACTGTCGAAGCAGCTTGTTGACCTCCTGCACGGAGGTTCCACTTCCTCGAGCGATCCGTTTCCGCCGGCTCCCGTTGAGGATCCGGGGATTGGTGCGCTCCTGCGGAGTCATTGAGTTGATGATCGCCTCGATGCGACCGAGGGCCTTCTCGTCGACCGTCAGACCCTTCATCTTGGAGCCGAGTCCGGGGATCATACCGAGTAGCTGGTCGAGTGGGCCCATCTTCCGCAACGCGCGGAGCTGAGTCCTGAAATCATCGAGGGTGAAGTTCTCTTTCCGGAGCTTCTCCGCTAGCCGCAGAGCCTCCTCGTCGTCGACTACCGTCTGCGCCTTCTCGACCAGCGAAACGACATCGCCCTTGCCGAGAATCCGGGACGCCATTCGGTCGGGATGAAAAGCCTCGATCGCGTCGAGCTTCTCGCCCGTTCCTATGAGCTTGATCGGTCTTCCGGTGACCGCGCGAATCGAAATCGCCGCGCCTCCGCGCGCGTCACCGTCCATCTTGGTAAGCGCGACGCCGTCCAGCCCCAAGGCCTCGTCGAAGGCCCGGGCCGATTGAACGGCGTCTTGCCCTGTCATCGCATCGGCGACGAATAGAACCTCGTGGGGTTTCGTCGCCTTCTTCACGAGGGCGACCTCGTCCATCATCGCCTGGTCTATGTGCAGCCGGCCCGCGGTATCGACGAGGACCGGATCGAGGCTCTCCGCCTTGGCCCTCTCGATCGCCGCTCCGGCGATCTCGTCGGCCGGAACCCCCGTTTCCGCTCGGTGAAGGGGAACCCCGGCCTGCTCGGCCAACACCGCGAGCTGATCGATCGCGGCCGGCCTATGTATGTCGCACGCCACCAGCAG
>CAZFNT010000623.1:1836-2654 GCA_964520315.1 uncultured Gemmatimonadota bacterium | reverse complement strand
GACCCTTAGCTCTTGCCGCGGGATGTGGAGCGAGGAAGACGCTACGACCCTTCCAAGTCCGGCCCGACGGCCAGGCCCTCTCCCAGGCGCCCCTGCGCCGGACGCCGCGACAGGCGCCTGGGTACCGACGCTCTGCAACATCATCGCCGCGTCCTTCCCAAGGGCGACTACTACCTGAGAATCCAACGCAGCCACTCGGCTCGCCAGCGAACCCGCACCTCCTTCTCCTCCGTTCACGCATCTCGCCGTCTGCATGTGGTCGGGCTTCGACAGCGGCCTGGCGGAATCGCTCCCAGAGCGTGGCGCGCACAGCACCGCGTTCATCGTGACCACCTGATCTTGACGCAGGCCGAACTGGGCGTAGAGGAGCTCGTGAAACCGTAGATTCGTGGTGTCGCTCGCGCGCCGCTTGCCTCTCGGCTCCCGCCAGCGCCAGAAGTCCGTGCACATCCGCCTCCTCGTCTTGAGATCGCCGTCGTTCGGGCACAGGAGGACGAAGAGGATCCCGCCCGGCGTGTAGTCCCCGGTCTCGTGGAAGAAGGGGACGGAGCCCGGGAACCGCCTCTGCCCGCCCAGCGACTGCTGGCCATTCCGGTCACACCGGCTGCCGGGAGCCAGATTCTCCACAACGACATCGGAGAGGAGTCGGAGCACGCGATCCCTATCGTCGTCCCGATCGAGATCGAGAAGTGTCTCGATCTTCCCCCGCGCGAGCAGCGCATCGCGAACCGGATCGTCGCTCTTGGCCGATCGGTCCACGATCCGGATCACCTCGGCCCCCTGCTCCGCCGGAACCATGCCCGCGATCGGAGCCACGA
>CAZFNT010000623.1:0-1826 GCA_964520315.1 uncultured Gemmatimonadota bacterium | reverse complement strand
TTCGACGACGCGCAAGCCTCCGAGCGGGCCGCTGGACGGGGCAGTTGGTTCAGCGGTCATGGATCTCCGTGGTTTGCAGCGATCGTGTGAGGGCCGGATTGTGACGGGGTTGGTCGCCGATTTCCAGGGAGTAGGAGTGGGGGGACCGCACACTCGCCACTGGTCAACCGCCCAGCAAGCGCGCCCGACCCCCCGGCTCCGCGCCCCGATCCTGCCGCTGAGCCAGCTTCTTCCCGAATCCCCTCTCCCCAGCGTCAGCGGCATCGTTTACCCTTCTCCCGTTGAAGACGTGCCCCGGCCGATCCAGCGCCCCCGCACCCACTCCGTCGAACAGGGAGGAACATCCGCGGGGACCGTGGTGACGCCGAGGCAACCACCGCCGAGCCCGGTCGTTTCCGAAGGGAGGCGACCGATGGAACAAGAAAGGTAGGACTTCATGCGTTTCCACCGATTCGGCTCGATTATTGCTCTTCTCTTCTCTTCTGTTTATGTCTAATGGTCATGCTCAGGTCGACACTCTCATCGTCGACCCGAGCGCCTGCTCCGGAGGGCCGCCGGTCTACTGCGATCTGCAGGCGGCGCTCGATGGGGCGGCGGGGAACCCGAATCCAGCGGGGGTGTACTTTCTGCTGACGGCGGGGACCTACGATGCCGCGCCCGTTGGCGGCTTTACTCTCATACCCGGCAACGCCACCACTTGGACCGCGGTCATCAAGCCATATCCCGGGCACGAGGATCAGGTGATCATCGATCGAAACGGGGACGACCTGCCCTTTGATCCCGGCGAGGAGCAGGAAGCGGCGATCGAGATCCACAACGATGCGGACGGTCCCCACAACACCTGTTACGACATGCGTGTGACGATCGAGGGACTACGGATCGAGACGACCGGCTACGCCTCCGGCATCTCGGTCCGGTCGTCGGTGAACGATCCGACGCGCCTGTACAACACCGGGCTCTTCATTCGAGGCAACACGATCACGAACGATCGAACCCCGTACATTAAACCGGGAGGTAGCGTCGCCTACAAGCGGGGCAAGGGCCTCGTGATCGGCCAGCGGCCAAAGATAGGGGGCGTCTACCATCCCCCCTACCTGGCCGACCAATCGATCAAATGGGGTGAGATCACCGACAATGAGATTCATGCTGGCGCCGATGGTGCAACCTGTTGGGCGTTCTCCGGGCTGATCGCCAACAACCGGGTGCGCAGCGTCGACAATGAAGGCTGGCATCACAGCTTGGGACGAATCGTGAATACCCAACAGCATCCCGCGCCTCCATTCCTCTTGACGCCGGAGATGGATCACTATCGCAAGCTGCTCGTCGAGCACAACCTGTTCTACTGCAACTGGCAGTTGGGCTTTCATTTCGCCCACGGTTCGATCGGCACCATTCGCAACAACATCTTCGCAAGAAGCTGGGCCGGAGGTGAGAAGCGAGGCGGCATCGGCCTCGTTCTTGGCATGGCGCAGCAATCGACAGAGTTGGCATGCCAACAGTGGGGCGGCGCTATTACCGAGCAGCAGCTTTCGGTCGAGCTTGGATTGGCTATCTATACCGAGGCTGAGTACGTCGTCAACAACACGGTGGACGCGAACTTCGGTAATGCGGTGTTGATAGAGAACGCGTCGGTGCATGTGAACGTATTCAAGTGCAATCTGCTGACCCGTACCAATGGGGATGTTCTGCATGAAGAGAAAGCGTTGGATTGTCATGCAGCTCCACCGGGTGTATTCGGCGAGAGCAGTCCCGAGGAGCCAGAACCTGTTGGCTGGAATGTCTACTGGGGCAATCCGAACGGCAACTATGGAGATCCGATCTTTGTC
>CAZFNT010000622.1:0-2655 GCA_964520315.1 uncultured Gemmatimonadota bacterium | reverse complement strand
TCTCCCGAGCAAACTGGTGCGCCATCGTCGCGCGTCATCTCCGCACGAACCTTGAGCTTCATGCGACGGAAGTAGATCCTACGCGCCCGAATCGTGACCTGCTCCCCTGGCGCAACCACACCCGAGAACTCGACTTCAGCTTCGGTGAAGACTGTTGTCAGATCGCGCCCAGAGGCTCTGGCCAAGTGCAGACCCAACGCGACGACTCCGGTCTGCGCAAGAGTCTCGATCAAGATCACTCCCGGAGTGATGGGGCGACCTGGAAAGTGCCCGCTATAGAAAAACTCGTCGGGACGGAATCGATAGCGCCCCACGATGTGCTCATCGCTGATCTCGACGATCTCGTCGACAAAACGGAATGGCCGCCGATGTGGGATCGCAGCGAGCAACGCCCGGCGATCGATCCGCTCGTCTCCCGTCGCGTTCATACGTCGCGCCCCATGAGGCCCCCGCGGGCGCGTCGGTTCGACTCGGGGTAGTCCGGATAGACTATGTCGCGGAATACGCCTACCTTCGCTTGCTTGATGGTATAGATGCAGGCATCGTCCACCAGAACTCGAGCATCGGCGACGGCGACGGCGGCGCCGGACTCTGGAAGGTCGGCGTAACGGCGAACCTGCACTTCGCAACGAACCTCCCGGTCATGGGGCCGAATCTGCCCTTCGAAAACGACTTCGCCGCAACCGAGCGCCCGACCGGCGCCGAGCGCGCCCTTCCAGCAACAGTAGAATCCGAGCAACTGCCAGACCGCATCGACACCCAGACAACCGGGCTGCACAGGATCGCCCTTGAAGTGGCACTGGAAAAACCAGTCGTCGAGACGAACGTCGCGCACACCGACGATCGAGCCGCGGCTCTTATCGCGCGTGATGGTCGGAATCCGATCGAGCATCAGCATAGGCGGCAGAGGCAAGCGCGATTGAAACCCAGGCGGCTCATTGGCGATCAGCGTGCCGTGAGCGAACGCCAAAAGCTCGGCCTTCGAGAAAGAGGAGCGGTTCAGGAATTCATCGTAGTCGATCATTCTCTCGGTCCCCAAAGCGTACGTCCGCTCCGCTCCAACTCAATCCGGAACCGACACCTACGATCGCGACTTCGTCCCCCTCCCTGAAACGATCCCAACATTCGCTCAGAACCGACGGAGCGCCCGCGGTCGCCGTGTTCCCCATACGTGAAACATTGAAGTGGTGGTATTCCGGCTCGATACCGCAGCGTTCGCAAACGCTTTCCAACATGAGCATGTTCGCCTGGTGGCCGATGAAGTGCAAGCGTCGGGAATCGGCTGTGCCGGGCTGATCCTGAATCGAGCGCAACACTTTGCAGGTGCGCTTGATGGCAAAAGTCTGCACTGTGGCGCCTTCTTGCGCGAAGTGCCCCGCGTATGGCACAGTGACTTTGTTGCAACCGAGCGGGCTGGAATCGAAGCTGGTGAACCCGACGGCGGCACGCCCGGGCCGGGTCGTCGAAACGATCAGCGCAGCGGCGCCGTCACCCCAGAGAACCGCGGCGTTGCGATCGTTGTAGTCGACCGAACGGGTCATCGTTTCCGGAGTGGCGAGCAGGATGTATGCCGGTAATTGGTCCGGTTGCATCATCGACAACCAGTGCAGGGCGACACCGAAGCTCGTACAAGCCGAGCGAATGTCGAAGGCCGGTACATCGAGATTGAGAGCGGCGGCGATCAGGCAACCCTCCGCGGGCGAAGCATAGGAGGGCAGACTGCCGCCGGAGATCACTAGCCCTATATCGTCACGAACGATTCCGGCCCGCTTGATCGCCATTCGCGCGGCCGATGCTCCGAGCTCGGCATTGTCGCATATCGCGGCCTCGTCGGCGACACGCACATCCGCGTTGCGCGTCTCCAAGATGTAGTCGAGGGGCAGAACCGTGTGCCGCGAGTGGATGCCCGTGCGCTCGACGATCCACTCATCGCTGGTGCCGATGTCGAGATCCTCCAGAAAAGCGTTGGTGATCTTCGTTTCGGGATGGGCGTGTCCAATGCCGTGTATGAAAAGCATCTAGGCGCACCCGCCCGAGATGTGCTCGCCGCCGTCCACGCGAACAACCGCGCCGTTGACCCACGCCGCCTCGTCGGTGCACATCAGGAAGATCATGCCGGCGACGTCTTCGGGCGTCGTCAACCGACCGAAGGGATTGCGCAGCCGCGCCTGGGCCTTTAGACGATCGATGCCGGGTATCAGCGCCGACGCGGGAGTCTCGGTGATCCCTGCCTGGATGATGTTCGACCGCAGCCCCCGCGGTGCGAGCTCGAGCGCCATGGAGCGTGAGAGCGACTCCATGGCGACCTTGGCCGCGGAGACGGCGGAGTAGGCGCGCCAGGCAAGTGTGTTCCCTTCGCTCGTCAGACCGAGAACACGCGCATCGGCGGCGAAAAGGTCCGCATCAAGCAGCTCCTGAACCCAGAAGAAGATGCTGGTCCCCATGTTGTAGATCGTTGCGGCGAGGTCCTCTTCATCGATCAGGCGGGCGCCATAGTCGGGCGGTGAAGCCAGCGCATGCAACTCGTCGAAGCCCTCCTCGAAGAGCCCGTCGACGATCCCTGCGAGCCGAGTCGAGTTCATCCCCAGCTCCAGCGCCAGACGGCCGAGTGTTTTCTCGTGCCGGTCCGTGCCCACCGAAGCCGTCAAGGGTTTG
>CAZFNT010000621.1:0-2663 GCA_964520315.1 uncultured Gemmatimonadota bacterium | reverse complement strand
TAAGGAGGCTCGTAGTCGGGGTCGGTCATCGCCGGCAGGAAGGCCGTTCCCGTTCCCCACGGAATCACCAGGGCTTCCCGCTCGATCTGCATCATCGGATCAGGCGCGTCCCACGTATCGACTCCGGCGTCGAGGGCGGGGCGGGTCGTGGCTGCGTCGTTGCCCATGGCCATCGTGGAGGCCGTTACGGCGACGAAGAGAACGATGCGAATCGAGCGTGTCATGACGCGTCGCCCCTCCGAGGACTCCGGCGCTCTCGAGGAAGAGGGACCACTCGGTACCCCTCGTCATCCACCGCGGGCTCCGCCGGATCGGCTTCTTCGCCAGGCAGCTCCGGCTCGACGTCGAATGCCCGCCAGACGCGCGCCAGGAAGACAGCCGTCTCCTCTTCGAGCAGGCGCGAGATGGTCTGGGCGAAAAAGGTCATCGACTCGGTGTGCAGGCGGGCCTCGCGGTCGAATTCGTGGTGGGCCAGCACCCGCCCATCGATCCGCCTCGAGAGCTTCAGCTCCATCGCCAGGTGAGCGGCGCCGAAGGCCCCACTGTCGAGCCGCTCCAGGGCGAAGAGCCTGCCTCGGATTTCGAGATCCGGCTGCACGTCTATGAACTGCCGGCGCACCTCTTCGAAGATGCCCGCGGCAGCGATATGGCGCGCCAGCACGTCGCTCACCATCGTGCGGGGCGGCACGGCCCATTGATGATATCGGTAGTAGTTGAGGCGGTTGGCCGAGTGGCGGTAGACGATCCGGTTCCGATCGAGCACGCGCGGGAACTCGACGTCGCGAACGCGAACTCCGTAAGCGAGCGGCTCCACGCCTTCGGGCACTTCCGGCAACAAGGTCATCGGATGATCGATGAGATAGAGCGAGGGCGCGGTCTGCGATGTGGTCAGGCTGAGGCACCCCACCATGAGAATGGGCGCCGCGAGCAGAAGCGGGCGTCTCATCGTGGCTCCTCTCGCCAGGGAGCGTCGATTTCGCCATCGCTGGTTCCGCGCAGGATTCGGGATGGGTCCTCGGCGATGAGCCGCGCGAACTCGTTCATATGGTCCGCCCCCTCTCGCAGGCTCTCGGTCGATCGAAGAATGTCTTCTCTGCTTTGCACTAGAACCAAGTCGAGACGGGTGAAAGCCCGCTCCGCTTCTGCGAGTGTCTTCGTCGTTCCGGCCGCCAACGAATCGAGGGCCGCTGCCTCCAGATCGCGGCTCACCGCGGCCAGGTTGTTGAGAATCTCGCGAATCTGCCGGCCCTGCAGCAGCGAATCAGCCCTCGCGATCGCGCCCTCGGTGGTTCGCGTGAGCTTCTCGGCCTGCCCGGCGAGCTGCCGAAACTTGCCGGTCGCGCCCGCGAGGCTGTCGGCGGCCTCGTGCAGAGTCAGCAGGAGCGATTCGAAAGTGCCCCGATTGTCGGGATCGACGACGCCCGCCAGGCCGTCCAGCACCAGCTCGAGGCGCTCCGCGATCCTCTCGGCCCGCTCTCCCATCCGCGAAACCAGGGTCGTGCTGGCGGGGATCGTGCCGCCGGGCTCGAGGGGATCACTCAAGGGATCGCCCGCCTTCAGCTCGATCATCTTGAGGCCGGTGATGCCCTGGAACTCGAGAATCGCCTCGGTGTCGACGCGGATCGGCGTGCCTCGCCTGAGCGAAAGAAGCACGACGACCGTCGTCAGATCGTCCGAGTCGATGCTGATGTCGTCCACTCGGCCCACCCGAACCCCTTGATAGCGAACGTCCGCGCCGATCTCAAGTCCGGCCACCGACGCGCCGGTGAACCGAACGTGATAGTCATCGCGCTCTTCGAGCAGTCGCGCGCCCGACAAAACGGCGATCACGGCGATCAACAGGAGGGTCGCAACGACCAGGAAGGCCCCTAGTCGGATCCGCTCTGAACGACTGACCAACAGCGCACCTCTCGGGAGAGTGGATTTGCGCGCAGATAATAGGCTCAACCTCCGGCGAACGCCAGATCGATCCAAACTGCGCCGGAATGGCCGGCGTTCGCGCTATCCTGAGCCTTTGTAGTCAATTCGACCAAACGCCTGGATTCCCCCACCCGGCAACATGGAGAGACAATGAACGACGTCCTTGCGGTGATTCTCGGCGGCGGACGGGGCACGCGCCTCTACCCCTTGACCCGGGATCGCTGCAAACCGGCCGTTCCACTCGGGGGCAAGTACCGTCTTATCGACATTCCGATAGCCAACTGCATCAATTCCGGGCTGCGGCAGATTTTCGTGCTGACGCAATTCAACTCCGCGTCGCTCATGACACATATCCATCGCGCCTACCGATTCGACGGATTCATGCCTGGCTTCGTCGAGATTCTCGCCGCGGAACAAACGCCGGAATCCGACGCGTGGTACCAGGGAACGGCCGATGCCATCCGCCAAAATCTGCGCCGGATCGATCGATCGAGCTACAACCAGATCCTGATCCTCTCGGGCGATCAGCTCTACCGCATGCGCGCGGAGCATCTGATCGGCTATCACCGAGAGCTGAAGGCCGACGTTACCTTGTCGGTGATCCCGGTCGCGCGCAAAGACACATCGCGCTTCGGGCTCGTACGGGTGGGTCGCGGCGGCATGGTCAGGGAGTTCGTAGAGAAGCCTACCGATCCCACGGTTCTCGATCGATTCCGTGTTCCACCCGAGTCGCTGTCGGTTCT
>CAZFNT010000620.1:0-2671 GCA_964520315.1 uncultured Gemmatimonadota bacterium | reverse complement strand
GTCGCTCTGGCAGATCTTCTCGGAGTATGGGAAGACAGTTGGCAGCATCGGGTGGTGGCCCTCCTGGCCAATCGAAGATGTCAACGGGTTCATCGTATCTGATCGCTATCGCGGCGAGAGCGATGGGGCCGGGCGCGTGATGCCGGCCGATCTTGTCGAACGCTATGGTCTGCCAGATCTTGCCCGGTCGTTTTCGATCGGCAATATCTTCGCATCTTGCGACGGAGACGGTGCCGCCGACGCCGCGGTTCCCCGCATCGGGTCGAACCTGTTCAAGTGGGACAACCTCGCCATGGTTCTCGGTCCGATGGTCGTGCAGCGCGAGGAGTGGGACTTTCTCTCGATCTATGTGAAGGCGCCCGATGTCGCCCAGCACCATTTCTGGGAGTTTCACGATCCGGCGTCGGTCGGGAGCCTGCGATCGGCTGAGATCGGCATCGATCCGATCGAGGCGGTCTACAGGCACGTCGACGATATGCTCGGTGCGCTTCTCGCGGCGCTGGACGATTCCACCGACCTGATTATCATTTCGGACCACGGCGCGGGCCCCTGGGAAGAGGAGCACGGCTGGATCCTCGATCTTTGGTCGAAGGGGAAGGTGCGCAAGCAATGGAGCGGGAACCACCGCGTCGATGGAGTCTTCATGATGTGGGGGCCGGATATCGAGCCGGGCACCGTTCTGGAAGACCCGGTCCACCTGGTCGACGCCGCACCGACAGCCCTTTATCTGCTCGGATTCCCTTTGGCCGAGGAGATGCCGGGGAGGGCGCGGTTAGATGGGGTTCGCAGCGAAGTAGTGCGGAATCGTCCTCCGCTCCGGGTCGCGTCGTACGAGCTCGAATCGCGCAGAAGCTCGTACCGCGTCGATCCCGAGATGGATGGAGATCTCGAGGCGGAGCTGCGGTCTTTGGGCTATCTGAACTGAGGGTCGATTCGTGAAACTCGACTGCTATTGTGCTGCAACCCGAGCACGCTATTCTTGCTATTGATAGGCGATCCTGGACGGACACCGGTTTCTTGCCACGGCCGCGCCGGAAGGAACAAGCTCATGGTCAATACATGGTTGCGAGCCTCCGATGGCACCTGTCTTCGCGTGGATCGACACGGCCTCATCATGGGCCGCAGCCGTGATTGCGACGTCGTGTCAGCCGACCTTCGCGGTCGAGTGGCCCACCGCGCCCGGCAACTCGATCTTCGTTCTCGGCGAATCGGGCTTTCTGCGGGACTGGAATCCGGTCGAAGCACTGAAGCTCGAGCCGGGTGCCTATCCCACCTGGCTCGATCTGGCGCTCGTGCAGGACGGGGGGGTCTTCGACTATTCACCGGCCGGCGAGGTTTCCGATTCGCGGATCGAGATTCACCGCAACTTCCCCACCCAGGAGCTGCGATTCGATCGCGATATTCGTGTCTATCTTCCGCGCGGTTACGACGAACATGCCGACCGCTCCTACGCGGTACTCTACATGCACGACGGTCAGAATATCTTTTATCCCGGCGGCCCTTTCGGTTCCTGGAACGCGGAGATTACCGCCGATGAAGAGATCGGGCGCGGCCGTGTGCGTGAGACGATCATTGTCGGAATCGACAACACTCCGGACCGCCTTCAGGAGTACATCCCTCCGGAGGATGGCGGCTGGGGCGATCGCTATCTCGGCTTCGTCACCGATGAGCTCAAGCCTTTCGTGGACGGCACCTAGCGAACCATCGACGATCCCGAGGCCACCGGCACTCTGGGCTCCAGCCTGGGTGGGCTGATTTCGCTCTACTTCGGCTGGGAGCGCCCCGATGTTTTCGGACGGGTTGGTGCGATGTCTCCGTCTCTCTGGCTAGAGTCGGTCGCGCTCTGGGAGAGGGCGCAAGCAGATCGGAAGGGGATCCCGATCGAACGGCCGCGCTACGTTCTGGCGGGGGAGGCGATGGCCGTGGGGGATTACTCCTCCGCCGACCGATACCTCAATCGCGCGATCGCGCATCTGATCGACACCGGATCCGACGACGCGACACTGGATGACTGTCGCCTGTACCAGGAGATGGCGGTGCGGCGGGTTTTGCGTTTCAAACTGTACTTGGCTGGCGTCTTGTTGGTGGCGGGTCCCGCAAGGGCTGGTACTTCGGACCGCACCACAGCGAGCGTCACGCTGGTTGGTGGCGGTTTGAGCTTGAACGTGGATGGAGCGATCCGCTTTCCTGAGACTCGGTTCCGCGGTCGCGATCTGCGGGTTTTCGCCGAGCGATCGGCCATCACGCTCACGGCTACCGACGCCACGGGCCGGGGAGACGGGTGGCATGTCGTTCTCGAGAGCACCGCTTTGACCGGTCCGGACGGCTACGGCATCCCCTCCGCGGCGCTGTCGATAGGCGGCCGACACGGGAGCGTGACGACGGTGAGCGGTTCGCGACCCCCGGCGGAAAGTGTGTTGCGTCCAACTTCTCTCGCGGCACCGGTAACGGTTCTCTCCGCCGAGCCGGGGGCGGGCATGGGAACCTACATATACACGCCGGCGGTGAATGGCCTCCACCTCGACATTCCCGGCGCCACGCCGACTGGACACTACTTCTCGCGGTTAGGGCCACGGTCACGCGCGGTCCCTGATCGTGGCATTCGAATCTGAGGCCCGGCGTCACGATCGATCGTTTAGGGTCCGGAAAGAAACAAACGTGCCACCTCGCA
>CAZFNT010000619.1:0-2672 GCA_964520315.1 uncultured Gemmatimonadota bacterium | reverse complement strand
CTCGGTGATTCCGAAACCGAGTCTAGGCTCGAGCGCGTGGGCAACAGCTGCTGGCAGCGGAGCGCCTGAGCAGAATACGCGGGCCAGGTTGGTGAAGTTCGTATCAGAGAGCGCTGCCATCGCGCTCAAATGTGCTGGCACGCTGACCAGGATATTCGCGCGCTCGGCACGAATCGCTCCAGCCAAAGTACCGGGATAGAGAGGACTCGAGTTCACGAAGGACGCGCCACACAGCAAGGGCATCACGACACTGAACAACAGGCCATAAATGTGGTTGGGAGGAACGGTCGCGAGAATTCGATCCGCTCCCGAGACAGAGAACGTCTCAGCGATGAGCCTCGCCTCGCCGAAAAGCTGATGTGCGGTCTTCGCAATCGGTTGTCCGACCCCAGTTGTGCCGGAAGTCCGGAAGACCACGAGAACCTGGTCACGCATGTGGTCTCGAAAGCCAGCGCGGACGTCTTCGTCCCCGGGCTCGGCCGACGATTCACGTACGTCGATACCACCGGCAACCTGCAATCCGTCGTGGAAGACACAACTAGCCCCGTTGGCTTGTTCGCTGCGTACGGTCTCTAAGAGCATGTTCGACGGCAACACGGCGGTTGCGCCGAGCTCCCAGGCCGCCAGAAGGGCAACGGCAAAGAGGTATCGGTCTTGGCAAGCGACAACGACGTGGGAAAGCGAGGACTGACCGTCTCGAACGAATCCGCCCCCGGCGCCAGCAGCCTTCTTCAACCGATGCACATCTCTAATCAGATCAGCTACCGACCTGTCTCCCGGTGACCCCACAGCTACAGTTCGGCGTAGGTCATCCGTTCCTACTCGGTAGGGTGGTGGCACTTGACGGCTCATCGCGCCTCCCGGTCGTCCCCGTGGCCCCCGAAGCGCAGCGTCCGATAAGCATATTCGGCTCCGAACAACGCGCCTATGAGGACATATGCTATCAGCCCTGTGTATACCGTCCAATATTCCAACGGTGCGAACAACGCCAACGCGCCAGCAACCGCACCGTTCGCCGCGAAGAAGACGCACCACACTGCCGTGACCTGTCTGCAGTAGCTGGCCTTCGCCTGGGACAGTTCGGGATCGACCGCTCGGGCGATTCGCTCGACGATCGAGACCCCCTTCCTGAGCGAGGCCGCGAACCCGAGAAACAACGCCGCGCTAATGACTACGGGCACCGCGAGGATGAAACGAGAGTCATCGAGGGCAAATGCGACGATGACTGTCGCTGTGACCGCGAGCGGCACTCGCAGAATCGCCCAGAAGTGCTCCCGCCTCCCCTGTTGCACCGCCAAAAGCGCACCAGTGACGATTGCTGCCAGCGCAACCAGGGCGACGAGTCGAGTGTCTTGCAGCTGCAACCCGTAGAACACGCCGATTGGATAGGCGGCTACGAGCCCAGCTTGAAGCAATCTGGAAGCGGCCTTGACCATTTGGCGGCCTGAGGGGCACCGTTCTGTGTCTGGCAAAGTCGAGCGGTCAGGACGCGACACCTACTATCCAGTTGCCACGGCGCCAGCCTCGTCCATCAACTCTTCGACCAAGTCGACGATGTCCCCGACTGTCCGAACCGTCTTCAGCGCATCCTCTCCGATGCGCTTGCCCGTGAACTCCTGTAACTTCACCACCATGTCCAAAGCATCGATACTGTCGAGGCCGAGGTCGTCAACCAAGCGGGAGTCGCGACAAATGTCCTCACTGGAAAGCTCGAAGAGCTCCACTAGTGTGTTCGCGACCACTTGGTAGATCTCTTGACTTCGCTCTGTCGGCGACGGCCCTGACCGGTTGACTCGCACATGGTCAGCAAGACTGCGAATCGTTCGGAATATCGCCTCGTTCATGTCATCGCCCTCGACGAAGACGACCCCGTAGCGACGCTTGAGCACCATCGCCAACTCAAGGCCATCGATCGAGTCCAAGTCGAATGTCGGGAACAAGAGCGCCTCGCTGTCCATGTCGGCCGGCGAGACACCTTCGAGCATGACCGTCTCGATGATGAGTTCCTTCAATTCGTGCTCGAGATTGTCCATGGATGGCATCTTTGGGGCGCCGGGTCACGGGTAGTTGTGGGAGACTCAATGGACCTTGCGAGTGAGCTCGTCGCGCAAGCTCGGTCGGCTCAGGGTGTTGCCCTCTCGAGCCAAGATCGGCTAAGGTACTAGGGCGCGCGCCTGTCGTCAACGTGCCGAGCGCCCCTTGTGGGGTGGTTGCCGCCTGATTTTGTCACAACTAATCGGAGGCACGTGAGGAAGCTAGGGATGCTCTACTCGGAGACGCTCATGCGATGGATGATCGCGGGGCGCTGTGGACCGGGAGGCCGCTTCTCGACGTTGCCGTCGGAGGAGGTGGGCGTCCCGCGGTCTGCGTCATTCCGCTGGCTGCGAGAGGCGAAGCTCGCACCCAAGGTGAACGAGAGGGGAAGGGAAGTGAGGCGTCGGCAATGGTCCCCCGAGGAGGAGGCCCCGACGGTCATGGCGGCTGCCTCGCGGTGCGAGGAAGGCATCAATGCGCGGAGCCGGCGCGGGCTGAGCATCGTGGAGAAGGAAGTTCGCCAGCTCCGCGAGGACCTCGACCGCCAGAACAAGGCGCTGGCATCACCACCAGCACCCGCACAGAGCCGGTGGATTCGTCGCGCCGCTCGACCGTCACGAGGGCCAGTCGGATGCAAT
>CAZFNT010000618.1:0-2677 GCA_964520315.1 uncultured Gemmatimonadota bacterium | reverse complement strand
GCGACTGCCGACTCGGATCACTCGCATGCCGTCGATCTCGTCGCGTCGAGCGGCACCGCGCGGGCGATTGCAGATCAACGTCACTTCGTGCCCCAGAGAAACCACCCGCTTGAAAATCTCGTGGATGTGCACCTCGGCCCCACCGGCATGTGGATCGGTGCGGTCGTTCCAGTTCACGACTCCTATTCGCAGAATGTCGGGCGCTCCCTCTCTCATGGCTTCTCAGCCACAACGCCCACCACCAGGTAGGTCCAGGCGGTGATCGCATGGCTCTGCGCCCGAGAGCGCAAGAAACCGCGCACTTCCCCGAGAGCGCGCGGCCCGCGAATCACCATCGGCAGGTCGACCCCCACGAAGCCGAGGCAGGCCCGTAGCGATCGATACGCGAGACTCGGCACCATCCACCCACCGAATCGCCCGGTAACCTGAAATCCGGCTCGCCTGGCGCAGGCATCGAGCTTGGCCGGCGTGAACTGTGTTTCCCACCCCGCGAACCATCGATCGACCGCGATCAACAGCTGCTTGAGCACAGTGTAGAGATGAAAAGTCTGGGGAACCGAGCAGTAGAGACGCCCCCCCGGCTTCAGCACGCGGTGGTTCTCTCGCAGAAGATCGGCGGGCTCACGGAAATGCTCGAGCAGGCCTTGGTGAAGCACGACGTCGAACGACTCCGGCGGAAAGGGACTGACCCGCCCGTCCGCTCTGACCCGCCGAACGCTGACCCCCGCCCTGTGGGCATTCTCTCTCACATGGGACAGAGCATTGTCGGCATAGTCCAGAACAGTGACATCGGCTCCCGAGCGCGCGAGCGCTACCGCATCTCTTCCGGAGCCCGCACCCACCTCGAGCACCTTTAAACCCGCGGGCGATTCTTGGGCGAAGAAGCGATCGAGCAGCGCAATCGAGTCGGGATACACCTCGGCCGGGTCGGTGCGAGCACCCCAGAAGCTCTCCCAATGTCGTTGCTCGCTCACTCGCCTGCCCACCAAAGCCCTCACTCGCCGTAGGCCAAGCGCTCAGCCAAGACCGCCGGCAGGCACGCCTCGCGGATCTGCCGTTGGGTCGCGGCGATCTCATAGCCGACGCGACGAATCTCGACACTCCCTCTTTGGTCATCGTAGATCCCGTAGCAAGCTCTAGGATCGCCGTCTCGGGGCTGTCCCACACTGCCGACATTGACGATGTAACGACAGCCCGCTCGTAGAGTCTGTGGCCCGTTCGATGAGAAGGGCTGCGCCGACCGCGTAGTGGTCTCGTAGATGGCCGGCACATGGGAGTGCCCGATGAAGCAAACACGTTCCTCGAAGGCCGCGAACTCGAATTGAGCGAATACGGAGCTGAAGAGGTAGTGCCACTTCGCCGGGTTCGCGGGAGTCGCATGAACGAGTAGGGCGTCGCCCACTTCGACCCTGAGGGGCAGCGATCGAAGATACTCGGCGACATCGTCATCGAGGCATCGACGGGTCCACAAGCCCGACTTCCTGGCGGTCGGACTGAACAGACTCAGATCCTCTCTTTCGATCGCCGCGGCGTCGTGGTTGCCGAGAACCGAATGGACCGCGATCTCGCGCACCCGCCGAACGCATTCGTTCGGGCGAGGCCCGTAGCCGACGGTGTCACCCAGACACCAGATACCACCCACATCGCCGGCATCGGTCACACACGCCTCCAGAGCCGCCGGGTTTCCGTGAATGTCGGAGATGATGGCGTAGCGCATCTGCTCAAGCGATCTCGGGCTGTTCCGGCGCTTCAGAAGAGCTGCCTCGACGCACACCGTCCAGCACGCCGTTCACGAAAGTGCCGCTTCGCGGCCCACCGAATCGCTTCGCCAGCTCCACGGCCTCGTCGATTACCACCCCGGCTGGAACATCGTCGAAGAAAAGCAGCTCGCACACCCCGATGCGCAGAACCCAGCGATCGACACTCGCGAGGCGTTCGATCGACCAACTCCGCAGCAGCGGCGAGATCGCCGCATCGATCTCCTTCCATCTGTTGAGCACGGTCTCTATGAGTCGTTTAGCGTGGTCGTCGACCGGCCCCTGGGGCTCCAGCGTGCGCAACAGATCCCCGTAGATCTCCTCGGCCGCACCCTCCTCGTGAAACTGCGAGGCGAACAAGACGCAGAAAGCGAACTCCCTCGCGAGACTTCTGCCCGAACTGCGATCGCTCATCTTGCTCTGCCCGAGAACCGTCAGGAGGAAGCGTTGTCGAAGCGCGACACTAGATCGGCCATCTCTATGGCCGCCAGGGCGGCGTCCCAGCCCTTGTTCCCCCCCTTCGTGCCTGCGCGCTCCACTGCTTGCTCGATATCATCTGTCGTCAACACACCGAACACGACCGGTGGTCGAGTCGGATCAGCCAGAGCGGCCACGCCCTTGGCCACTTCCGACGCAACGTAGTCAAAATGCGGCGTTCCGCCCCGGATCACCGCGCCGAGACAGATCACCGCATCGTATCGGCCCGAGATCTGCATGCGGTGCGCCATGCTCGGAATCTCCCATGCGCCGGGCACCCAAGCAACATCGATCTCTTCCTCCGCGGCTCCGTGGCGGTAGAGACAATCGAGCGCACCGCTCAGCAGCCTGCTGGTGATGAGCTCGTTGAAGCGGCCCACGACCAGACCGAACGATCGTCCGGCGGCGTCGAGACTCCCCTCGAATGTCTTTGGCATCGTTCA
>CAZFNT010000617.1:0-2678 GCA_964520315.1 uncultured Gemmatimonadota bacterium | reverse complement strand
CAAAGCGCGCTCGGATCGACGGCCACCATCCGCCCCAAGTCGGAGGGGGCGTCGAACCAGCCCGTGAGCAAACCCACCGCGCAGAGCGCGGCGTACTCGACGAAGAGCAGGTAGAAGAGCCCGCCTTTCAGCGCCCGGTTCAGGTCGAGATCGAACTCGCCCGTCCCCAGACGCAAGGCCCGAAAGACCTCGTGCGCCTCGTCGGCGTGGAAGAGATGAGGAAGGCCGTAGTCGATGCCGGCGAGCCGAAGGGCCAGAGCCCCGATCAGCAAGGCCGGCAGCGCCCAGCCTCGCCGAAGCCACGAGCGGCCGCCCCGCCACACCGTGCCGGCCGCAAGCCCCCCGAGAGTCAACGCGACACCGAGATAGAGTGCGTGGAGTGTGATCGCGATCCCCGTCGCCTGCGCAACATCGATCCCCGCCGCTCGCAGTGGAATCACCCAGGCGAGCTCGAAGGTTCCGACACCGGCGGGGCCACCGATCGGCAGCGCCGCGATCAGAAAGAACCCACTGGTCACTCCGAGCGCACGTGCCGGCGAAAGCTCCGGAGCGATCGCCATGAGGATCGCCGTCAACGAAACCAGCCGAATGGTCGCGAGCCCGGCCGTTTCGATCGCGGCCGACGAGATCGTCCTCGCCGACATGCGCCCCGCGCCCGCGAGCGCACCCGCCACGAAGCGCCGGAGCACTCCCGGAGCTGTCGAGATCGGGCCGGCTCCCCAGTGCGACACGCCAAAGCGCAGTACACCCGCCAGCGCCAGCCCCACCGCGACCGTCCCGCCGAGCGCCCCGATGGACGATCTGGTCGCCAAGCCCGCGATCGCCAAACCGACGCCAATCACCGCCGGGAAGAGCACCAGATCGAGCGTCCTCCCCACCGCCAACGCTCCGGTCGCCCGCGCCACCCCAACGCCGAGAGCTCGGCGGGCCAATAAGGGAAAGGCTGCCTCGCCGGTGCGGGCGGGCAGCAGATTCTGGAACGCATTGTGGATCAGCGCGATCCGCAACACCTCGCGCCATCGGACTCGCTCTTCGCCCTCCCCAGCGTCGGAGCTCGCGCGAAGAAGCCGCGTCCAGCGAGCTCCCGCGAGTACCTGAGAGATGAGATAGAGTGCGAGCCCCGCCGCCAGCGCCGGCGAGGTCCACGGCACATGCGGATGCGAAAACGCCCCGCCGAAACGACGGATCAACGCCACGGCGGCGGCGGAGCAGATGATCCCCACGATCCAGCCGCCCCACGAGTGGCCGCGAGAGCGGCCGATCGACTCCCCTCTCACCGCGAACTCATCTGAAGAGATGGTGTCGCCGATTCGACCGAGCCTACAGTCTTCTTGCCGCCGCGCGAAACGCGTCGCAGCGAATAGACCGCCCCCGCGCGACTCGAATGGTAGATACGCACAATCAGCTCGCCGAGCAGGCCCAGCGTCAAGAATTGTGTTCCGACAACCAGCAGCAAGATGCCCAACATGAAGAGGGGCGCACGGTGCTCGAGAAGCCCCAATCCAGCCACATATTTCAGGCAGACCAACCACGTTTCGATCGCGACGCCGACACCGACCAATGCGAACCCGAGCGTACCGAAAAACTGTAGCGGCCTGCTCAGATAACGGGTCAAGAAGAAGAGCCTGATCAGATCGAAGAAAACCGTGACCGTCCGCCCGATCCCGTAGTTCGAAGATCCGGCGACTCGCGGCCCGCAGCGGATCGGAATCTCCGCTATCGAAGCTCCCCTCTCTCTCGCCAGCACCGGAATGAAGCGGTGGAACTCACCATAAAGGTGTAGCTCTTTCAAGACATCTAGCCGATACGCCTTGTACGTCGTGCCGAAATCCCGCAAAGGCACGCCCGAGAGATAGCGCATGGCCAGATTCGCGCACTTCGAGGGAAAGCGCCGGCTGAGCCAAGGCTCCGGGCGCCGCTCCCGCCAGCCACTGACCACATCGAAGCCCTCGTCGATCTTCGCCAAAAAGCGAGGTATGTCTTCGGGCGCATGCTGAAGATCCCCATCCATAGCGATCACAATCTCGCCCTTGGCATGATCGAAGCCCGCCTGCAACGCCGGCGTCTGCCCGAAATTGCCACGCAGGGGGATCGGCCGCACACGCGGGTCGACCATCGCGATCTCGCGCATGAGCGAGTAGGAGCCGTCTTCGCTCCCATCGTCCACGAGCACGATCTCCCACGTGCGGTGCGTCCCATCGAGCGTGACCTGCAGCCGCACATAGAGCGTGCGAAGAGTTTCGACCTCGTTGTAGCACGGCACAACGACCGAAACCTCCGGTCGCGCCGCGATCGCGTCGGGCATGGCTGTTCCTCACCGGCGTAGCGTCGGCTAACCGTTCGCCGACACATCGGGTAGATCGGCGGGTCGGTGGGGAACTGGAGTGGTCAGACGGGTGCTTCAGAGCTCCAACATGTAGCGGATCCGGTCCGACCCTGAGCCAGACGGCCGCGCCCCTCTTCGCTCCCACATTCGACTCGACGCGACGTTGCCCGCGTCAACACCCCAGGCCATCGCGCAGCACGCCGTCGTCCAGCATCGCCGTCAATTGCTCGGCGTCCTCTGGCCGCAGCTCTTCGATGGTCGTCTCGCACATCGATCACGGTCCTTTCTTCATCCCCGCCCGCCCCACGCCGGCGATCTCGGATCACCCCCTCACCCCCAACACATCCACCAC
>CAZFNT010000616.1:0-2683 GCA_964520315.1 uncultured Gemmatimonadota bacterium | reverse complement strand
GGCGCCGGCGATCGGCATCGTCATCAACCCCTTGATCATGAGCCGAGGCAGATCGCGCATCGCCTCCAAGGTCGCCTCGAGATCGCCCGGCAGCACACCGTGTTTGCCCCTCTCACCCGACAGGTTGACCTGCACGAGCAAGCCCTGAGAGGTCATCCCTGCTTCCGCGCGCAGCGCAATCGCTTCCGCGAGTCTCAGGGAATCGACCGAGTGGATCAGGCTGGCGGTGCCGACCACGTACTTCACCTTGTTCCTCTGGAGTGGGCCGATGAGATGCCAGCGAACCGGAGTGGGCACCAGCGGCGACTTGTCTCGCAGCTCTTGGGGGCGACTCTCGCCGAGATCGTGCAGACCGAGCGATCGCGCGTCCGCCGCCACTTCGGCGGGGAACGACTTCGTCACGGCGACCAGGGTCGGCGGATCGGATCGGCCGCCACGCGCCATCGCGGCCGCGATCCGCTTCTTCACTTCGGCCGAGCGCCGGCCGATCTCCGTCCTGTCGGGGGGACCCGACCTCTGTTCATCCATAATCCGCGAACCTATCGGTGCGGGCCACTTCGGTCAACGTGAGATCATGGGAACTGACGTTTCGATATAGTCGGAAGACCCTCGGGAGGACTGCGCACTGGCGGGCGGGCAACCGTCATTCTTGGCCAGGCATGCCCAGCGGCTCCGCTCCAGGCGAACTTCCCGCCCTGCGAGCCGACGAAGCGACGCGGCCCCTCGCGCCCCACGCGCGATCTCTTTGCATGGACTCGATGTGCGATCATGGGGGTTCAAGGAAAGTGTGCAGCCACAGCAATGCGACAGAACGTCCCCGAGGTCTCCGTGGTGATCCCGATCCGAAACGAATCGGAAGAGATAGCGGGGGCGATCGAATCGTTGGAAGCCGGGGGAGCCGAATACGAGGCGATTGTCGTCGATGGCGACAGCGACGATGGCACGCTCGAGCTCTTGCGCGGACTGCCAGGCGACGGGGTGCGTGTCGAGGCGACGAAGAGCCCCGCGCACCGTGCCGCTGCCATGAACTGGGGCGCTGGAAAGGCTCGAGCCGACGTGCTGCTATTCCTGCACGGTGACTGCCGCCTCGCACCCGGCTCTCTCGCGGCCGCACGAGATGCCCATCGAGAGGGCGCGATCGGCGGTGGTTTTCTCAAGAGGTACGAACCGCCTTCGCCGATGCTGGCGCTGAATCTGCTCTGGCTCAATGCGATTCGGGCGCGTACCCTCCATGCCCTGGTGGGAACCAACGCCATCTTTTGCGATCGGCGTTTCTTCGAATCGATCGGCGGGTACCCAAATCTGCCCTTCCTGGAAGATGTCCTGCTCTCCGATGCTCTGCGACGAGCAGGCAATGTCACCATACTGCCCGGTCCGGTGGTCGTCTCCTCGCGCAAGTACGCCGAAGGAGGCCCCATCGCGCGAACCTGGCGCAACGCGGAGATCATGTTCCGTTTCAGGCTGCTTGGCCAAGATCCCACCTCACTCATCGACCGCTATCGAGCTCGATGACGCGATACGATGACTCACCAACACCCACACAATAGCCTGGTGCCTGCATGAAACGGATCACCGATCCGGTCCGATCTCCGGCCTGGCGCGCTCTCGCCGCGCACCACAAGAAGGTCCGCAAGCTGAGGATGATCGATCTCTTCGACTCCGACCCGCGGCGCTTCTCGAAGCTCTCGATCCGCTGGCGAGAGATCCTCTTCGACTACTCCAAGAACCGCATCACCGATCACACCCTCGAGCTCCTGCTCCGCCTCGCCCGCGAAGCCGGACTACGCGATTCGATCGATGCGATGATGAAGGGCGATCGGATCAACTGGACCGAGAACCGCCCGGTCCTTCATACCGCGCTTCGTAATCGCGGGCGCGCGGAAGTCCGCGTCGACGGCGTCGATGTGATGGCCGGCGTCCATGCCGTTCTGCACAGGATGCAGTCGTTCTCGGAGCGCGTTCGATCCGGTCGCTGGCGTGGCCACGGCGGCAAGCGAATCCGCGCGGTGGTCAACATCGGGATCGGCGGATCCGACCTCGGCCCGGTCATGATCGCCGAGGCGCTCACCCCCTACGCGAAGAAGGGACCCACGCTGCGTTTCGTCAGCAATGTCGATGGAAGCGACTTCTTCGAGAAGACCAAAGACCTCGATCCTGAAGAGACGCTTTTCGTCATTTCTTCGAAGACATTCACGACACAGGAGACCATGACGAACGCGCACAGCGCTCGCTCGTGGATTCTGAACAAACTCAGATCGAAAGAGGCGATCAAGCACCATTTCGTCGCGGTTTCGACGAACAGAGGGGGGGTCGAAGCGTTCGGCATCGATCCGGCGAATATGTTCGAGTTTTGGGACTGGGTCGGGGGACGATACTCGAGCTGGTCCGCGATCGGACTCATCGTCTGCCTCGGCATCGGATACGATCTTTTCGTCGAGCTGCTCTCCGGCGCCCATGCAATGGACATCCATTTCAGAAGAGCGTCCTTTGAACGGAACATCCCGGTTCTGATGGCCTTGATCGGCGTCTGGTACAACAACTTCTTCGGATTCGATGCGCAGGCGATCCTGCCCTATGATCAGTACCTGCATCGATTCGCGGCATACCTCCAACAAGCCGACATGGAGAGCAACGGAAAGTCGGTCGACCGCGACGGGCGGCGCGTCGGGTACCAGACTGGTCC
>CAZFNT010000615.1:0-2691 GCA_964520315.1 uncultured Gemmatimonadota bacterium | reverse complement strand
GCTTCGGCCCGACAACGTCGACCACTGGCTCCAGATTCTGCAAAAAGTGCAAGCTCCTTTCGGGATCTTCGACGAGGATCTCGTCGTACTTCCCACGCCGGTGGACTTCACGGTGGACAACCAGCCCCCGACGATCCCGTCGAATCCCTTCCCGCCCGACGGAGCGATGATTCCCGCTGGCTTCGTCAACCTCTGGGCGCAGCCCTCGATCGACCCCGATGGGGACCTGATGACCTACGACGTGTACCTCGCCGAGGAGAGCTCACCTCTGCTCCTCGTCGCGAGAGACGCGCCTGTTCCGAACCTCGACCTGCAGGCGATCGGAGCGGGAGACTATGTCTGGCGTGTTGTCGCCCGAGACTGTCGCGGCGGACTGCGCTACGGGCCCGACTGGCAGTTCACCACCGAGGGGCTGAAGCTCACCATCACCGACTCGCCGCCGGTCGTGAGCAGAGGTTCAATCGCGAACTGGGAAGTGCTCCTGACCAACAACGCCCAACAGGACGTCGTGTTCGATGCGGCAAGGGCCGACATCACGGGACCCGTCCATGTGACCGTTCCCCTTTTCCAAGGCAACGTCGTACTCCCACCCGGCGGCTCCATCGGCCCGATCCAGACCTCTCTGCCGGTCCCACTGAACACACCGCTCGGCTTCTACTATGTCGACTCGTTCATCTCGAGTCGCGGGCAAGATCTCGATTCGGCGGGGTTCTATGTGGAGGTGATCGATTACTTGCGATGAGCAGGGTCGGGACCTGGGCGCGCCGCTCGAGCACGAGGACGCGGGCCTGAAGATCTACATCTGGCCGCCAGAAGAGCGAAACTAGAATCGCCCTCCGAGCCACGCCACGTTGCCCGGCCCGCCGAAGGCGCCCATGTCGGATCGTGCGCCGTTCGGGTACCACTCGGGCCACAGTGGGTGTGAATCGGAGATGCCGTCCGAGACGGTCGGGGCGCCGGCATCGATGCAGCGGGATCCGGGGCGAAGGAGCCAGTCGGCTGGACCGACGGATCGGAATCCGGGGTCGGCGTCGATGTTGCCTTCGCCGGGCCAACCGCCTTCGACGCTCGAGTAGGTCACGATCGGAGCGGAGTAGGGCAGGTCGTAGGAGATCTGTTCGTCCGAGTTCCCCCAGAGGATGCAATTCGTAAGGTTCGGGGTGCCCCCGTCGGCGGAGTAAAGTGCGGCACCCTCCGCCGCGATGTTGTTCGTGATCGTGCAATTGGTGAGGGATGGACTGGAGCCGTGGCAGAAGAGTCCTCCCCTCCTACAGACATTTGCGGTGATCACACAGTTTCGAAAGATCGCGTCGGAGCGGTGGAAATCGAACCCGCCGCCGGCGTTCCCGGCGTCGTTTCGTTCGACCAAGCAGTGACTGAGGATCGGAAAGGAACTCTCACACCACGCTGCTCCGCCGTCGTACGGCGTGGAGTTCTCCCTGATAATGCAGCCCACGAAAGTTGGGGACGAATGGGAGCAGCGGAATCCGCCGCCAGAGCGCGTCGTGGAGTTCTCCTCGATGATGCAGCCCGCGAGAGTCGGGGAGGCGTCGAAGCAGTTGAGTCCGCCACCTCCCGGGCCTTCAGCGGAATTCCCTCGAATCACACAATCTTTGAGCGTCGGTGAGGCGTGACTGCAGAAGACCCCTCCCCCGCCTCCGAATCTGACGTTCAAGCCCAACGCCTTGTTGTCGCGGATTACGAGATGCACCAGGCGAGGAGACGCACCATCTTGGCAGATTATGCCGCCGCCCGCCGTGCTCGCTCCACCCTCGGGACGTCTGGCCATCAACGTGCCTGTTCCGCCCCTGACCGTCAACCCCGCCAGTATCGATGTCGAATTCTCTCCCGACGCGAAGGTCACGACACTTTCCGGCTCCTTTTCGGACGCCATCGCATCGACCACCGTGCGTGCCACGATTGCCGAGTCCCGCGGAGCGGTTCCGGTGACAACGATCCCCTTCCCGAGGAAGTTCAGGGTCTCGACATAGGTGCCCGGGTGAACGATGACGATGTCGCCGTCGATGGCGGCGTCGATGGCGCCCTGGATTGTGGGCATGTCGCTCGGCACGCGAATTGTCGCGGCGCGAATGGGCGCGGCGCCGAGAGTCAGGAGCACGGCGATCAGACTGAGCTGTGGCGGCTTCATGGCTACCTTTCCGATGGCGAGTCCACCTGTGGCGTGCGAGAAGTGTAATCGAGTCTTCCGGCGGCGAGTATGGGCTCGGGCGCACGCGTTCAGAAGCACCCGCGGTCCAGCCCCGTGACGATCGCCAGCCGCTGGAGCTGGCGTCGTTCGGGCGGTCGAAGGGGAGATTTCGCGTATCGCCTCCCCCGGCGCGGACTGTGGCTCGGCTGTTCCACGAGCCAACTCGCCGATCTCGACTGCGGCTAGAGGAAAGGTCCCGCCGGTCGCCTCGGCGACTCAGCGGTGCCATGAAGATGGATCGATCTACAGGGCGCCTCCCTCCCATGACGCCAAGCACGCGCTGGAACTTGGGATCTTCTTTCCACTGCGAAACTGATTACGCGGGGGGGGCGCAGAGATTGTTCCGCGCTGCCTCCGTGTGCCGTGTCAATGAGCGTTCTCAGCTCTACTTCGAGCCTGTCGTCCGCTGAGGTGGTTGCTCGACCGACTCGCTCTCCAGTCCGTCGAGGTCTCCGATACGCGGGAGGTGGTGCTGCTTGATT
>CAZFNT010000614.1:0-2694 GCA_964520315.1 uncultured Gemmatimonadota bacterium | reverse complement strand
GCCGACGTGCTGCCCGAGCTGGTTCGGCGTGGCGAGATCCCCGACATCGTGACCGACCAGACTTCGGCGCACGATCCTCTGGGCGGTTACGTGCCGAACGGTCTGACCCTCGAGGAGGCGTTGGCTCTGCGGGAGAGCGATCCGGCGGACTACGAGCGCCGGTCCTTCGCCGCCATGGCCGACCACTGTCGCGCCATTCTCGACATGCAGAAGGCGGGCGCTATTGCCTTCGACTACGGCAACAACCTCAGGGGACACGCACTGGAAGCCGGGGTCGATGATGCCTTCGACTACCCGGGCTTCGTGCCCGCCTATATCCGCCCGCTCTTCTGCGAGGGTCAGGGGCCCTTCCGGTGGGTGGCGCTTTCGGGCGATCCGGCCGACATCCACGCCACCGACCGTATGGTGCTCGACCTCTTTCCCGAGAAGGAGTCGCTCGCCCGGTGGATTCGGCTTGCCTCGGAGCGGGTCGAGTTTCAGGGGCTGCCGGCGCGCATCTGCTGGCTCGGCTACGGAGAGCGCGACAAGCTGGGGCTCGCAATGAACGAGGCGGTAGCGCGCGGCGAGATCTCGGCGCCGATCGTGATCGGGCGAGACCATCTCGACTGCGGCTCGGTCGCCAGCCCGAATCGCGAGACCGAAGCGATGAAGGACGGCACCGACGCCGTGGCCGACTGGCCGATTCTGAACGCACTCGCCAACACGGCATCGGGCGCGTCGTGGGTCTCTTTTCACCACGGCGGCGGCGTTGGAATGGGCTATGCCCTACACGCAGGGCAGGTAACGGTCGCCGACGGGACCGAAGAGGGAGCTCGCCGCGTCGAGCGAGTTCTCACGAACGATCCGGCGACCGGGGTGATGCGTCATGTCGACGCTGGCTACGATGACGCGCTTCACACAGCCCGTGATCGAGGCGTGCGGATTCCGGGCGTCACGAGCGAGGGGCCCCGATGATCCTCATCACCGGCATCTCTGAGCTCCTGACCATGGCCGAGCCCGCGCCGGTCGGGCGCGATGGCCACTGGCAAGAGACAGGCATCGTCGAAGATGCCGCGCTGCTGATCGACGGGGAGCGAGTCGTGGCCGCGGGGGCGCGAAAGCCGATCGAGCGTCAGGCGAGCGAGATGGGGCCAGTCGAGCGCGTCGAAGCGGAGGGGCGTTGCGTCATACCGGGCTTTGTCGATTCGCACACCCATCCCGTGTTCGGGGGTAGCCGCGAGGACGAGTTCGTCATGCGCCTGAAAGGGCGCCCCTATGCCGAAATCGCTGCAGCGGGTGGGGGGATTCTCAGCACCGTGCGCGCCACCCGCGACGCATCGATCGCGGAGCTCGAAGCATCGCTAGTGCGTCATGCCGAGCGCTTCTTGGACCATGGGACGACCACGATCGAGGCGAAGAGTGGCTATGCGCTGGAGACCGAGAGGGAGATAGATCTCTTGCGCGTCATTTCCCGCGTGGATCAGAAACACGCGCTCGATCTCGTCCCCACTTTTCTCGGCGCCCACGAAGTACCGGCGGAGTGGCGGGGCGATCGGCAAGGGTACAAGCGATTGGTCATCGACGAGATGATGCCGCGCGTCATAGCGGAGAATCTGGCGGAATCGTGCGATGTCTTTTGCGAGAAGGGCGTATTCGAGCTCGAGGACTCGCGTGAGATCCTCGAGGCGGCGAAGTCGGAGGGGCTGCGGCTGCGGGTGCACGCTGACGAGATCGCGCCACTGGGGGGAGCGGAGATGTGCGCGGAGCTCGGGGCCGCATCGGCGGATCATCTCGTGCGGATCTCTGACGCCGGGATCGAGGCGATGGCGGCCTCGCGCACGACAGCCGTGCTCCTGCCGGCCACCAGCCTGATCCTGCGCCTGGAGGCGGATGCTCCCGCACGCAGAATGATTGAGTCAGGTTGCCGTGTCGCTCTGGCGACAGATTTCAATCCCGGCACCTCGTGGTGTCAGTCGATGCCGCTGCTGGTCGGCATTGCCGCCGCCCGACTGCTGATGACGCCATACGAGAGCGTGCGCGCGGCCACCCACGAGGCCGCGCTCTCACTCGGTCGAGATGGGCGGATCGGGTGTCTCGCGCCGGGATCTCGTGCCGATCTGGTGGTCCTCGACGCGCCGAATCACCGACACCTGGCCTATCGACTGGGTGAAGCCCGCCCGTGGCAGGTCTGGAAATCAGGGGTGCGGGTGAGGTGACCGAAGAAGCTCCCTTCGAAGGACCGATCGAGAGCCGAGCTTGGGCTCGCGCGATCGATGTTTCCGAGGAGGCGATCGAGCTGTACCGCTCCTGCGATGTGATCGACCTGCACATCGACACACCTGTTCCGATGCGCCTGGTGGGCTACGACCCCACGAAGAGACACCGTGCGCGGCTGGCTGGCACGCCGCTGATGAACCAGGTCGATCTGCCGCGCATTCGGAAGGCCGGCTTAACCGGCGTCGTGTGGGACATCGCCACCAACCCCTTGCGGCGCATGGAGAACCGTCCTCATGTAGCGGCCGAGAACCTGCGGCGCCAAGCGGCTCTTTTTGAACGTTTTCCCAACGATTTCGAACTCGTTGGCTCTGCGCAGGAGTACCGCCGGGCGCGGGAGGCCGGGCGAACCGCGATCTGGCTCTCGATCCAAGGCGGGCAGGCGCTCGATCGGGATCCGCACGCGCTCGACGTCCTCTGCGCCGATCGACTTCATCGGGT
>CAZFNT010000613.1:0-2694 GCA_964520315.1 uncultured Gemmatimonadota bacterium | reverse complement strand
GCTCGCCGAGCACGAGTCGTGCGCACGCCCGTCCGCCATGTCGTCCCTCGCGCCCGCATGCGGACCTCCCTACAGTGTGCTCGACGGCATCTACGCGGAATCGCGAGCAGTTCGCCGACGTCATCGAACTGCTGAGACGCCAGCAGACGGCCAACGGGAACGGCTGAGCGCCGGATCAAGGCTCCCAGACACCGTTCAGCGGTCCCCCGTAGCAGCCCATGTCGGGGGCGGGGGAGTTGTAGAGACAGTAAATCGGATGGATCGAACACCAGTCCACGCCGTCGTCGAGCCCCGCGCCAGTGTCGATGGAAGGAGAACCGGGCCAGAGGACATAATCGTAGCCAACTACGCTTCGGAACTTCGGCTCTGCATCGATGTTTCCGATACCGCGCCAGCTCCCTCCGATGTTGGAGTACACGATCGTGGCGGAACTGTAAGCGCTCTCATGAATGTCAGACGGAAGGTTGTCTCGAACGATGCAATTCGCGATGATCGGGCTTTCTGAATCGGAGCAGTCGATACCGCCTCCAGGCACAGTAGCAACATTGTTTGTGATCGTGCAGTTGTGAATCCGCGGCTCCGAGTAGTCGATTAAGTAGATCCCTCCTCCTCCGTCCGCTTCGTTGTCATCGATGATACAGTTGACGAGGCGACCATCGGAGAAATAGAAGATCACACCACCACCCCAATACGCACTATTTCGCCGAATGCGGCAACCGATGATGAGCGAATCGAAGCTTTCGTCGATATAGAAGCCTCCGCCGACCCAAGTCGTGGAATTGTCTTCGACGATACAGTTTCGAAATGTGGCCGACGCACCGTTTCCGATGTAGACGGCGCCCGCCGAAGCGCCGGTGATCGTGAAGCCGGCCACTTCCGCGGCGCGCGTCTCTCCGCTGTGGATGTAGAATGCCCGGCCGTCGCCCGCGCAGTCGATCACAGTGGCCTGCGGACCGGCGGCGGACCGCAGGAAGAGGTCCTTCCCGTGGAAATCGAGCTCTTCGTTCCCAGGACCGGTGTAGGTTCCGGCTGCGACCGCGATCAGGTCACCAGGGTTGGCGGCGTCGATCGCGGCCTGGATCGTGGCGTAGTCGCCGGGAACATCCAGGGTGGCAGCGACGGCGCCGCCGGCGATCAGCAGGAGTGCGGGAGCGGTCGGCTTGATCATGGGGCATCTCCGAGCAGAGGCTGGCGATCGTCGTGACCGGCATCCTAACCCCAATACTGCTCATTTAAGCACCGCTGCGGCGTAGTTAGCGCCAGCACAGACGCACTCGCACGGCTGCCTGGATCGAGTCGGCCATTTGCTGATCTTGCGCTTGACGGCACGTGGATTGGTCCGACCTCGTCTTGGCGGAACTCTCTCCTCAAGTATCTCGCTGAGCACGGCTTCGTGAAACGCTTTTCTGTCCCGAGGGGGGAAGTGCGGCGGCGGGCGCCAGCTTGCGGCGAATGACGCGCACGGTGTGAACGAAAGAGAGGCGATCGGGATCTACGTCCGCCTTCAGTGCAGCTTGGTGCATTAGGCCCCGCACGGCGAAATGAGCCATCAGGAGTCCGAAGAATTCCTGTTTGACCAACTCCGGTTTCTTGCTGCGAAGGACTATCTGCCTGCCCCTTAGGTGTGTCTTGAGCTCATCGAAGGCGTTCTCAATTTCCCAACGATCGTGATATAGGGCGGCGAGTTCCGTTGCCGGAGAGTCTTCGGGATCGAGGAGCGTCGCGATCAGCCGGTAGCAAGACTCCGCGCCCGGCAGGTCGGGCAAGGCGTATTCAATGACGCGGACCAGGATGCTCCTTGAGTTGCGGCGACGGTCTTTCGCCGAAGGGTAGATTCTGCTCAGATACGATCCATCGTCGAAGCGTTCCAAGCACGGCAGGATGAGGTTCTTCTTCACTCGCCAGAGAAGATCGGTGCCCGTGGCGCTGGCCGCCTGCCAACGCTGATAGCTGAAGAAGTTGCGATCTGCCAAAACCAGCATGCCCGCCTTGAAGCGGGGCAGCATCTCGTTACACAGTTCCCCCTCACTCACGTCGTACCCGCCCATCTGGGTACCGAACAGCACATGCGTACCGTTCTCGACCAGCGAAACAAAACGAATCTGCGGATATGCGCTTTGCCCACGACTGGCCTTCGGTTTGCCAAAGCTCTCCTCATTGGCGGTCGTGTCAGCCACATCCATCGTGCTTCCATCAATCGAGACAACATGCCATTGTCGATACCAAGCGCCTCGGGTCCTCCCTGGCCCTTCTCTCGCTGCGATTGGCTCCACGAGTTTGTCGTGCAACTGCTTCACCGGGGCGCTGCCGAGCCGGGCGCGCGCGTTGGCGATGCCCCCGCGACCGGTCACCTTGATCCGCTCCTCCGGACCGGACAACCAGCGGACACCTTCCAGAAGACAACGCAGAACCTCCTTGCAGGACGACTGCATGTACAACGCCAGCGCAATCACGTAGTACACCATCACATGCGCGGGAAGATCCCTCTGCCGCTTGCTGGCCTTGCCTGTCTGCTCCAGAACTTCGTGCACATCCTTCAGAGGAAATACACTGGCCACCACGCCCAAACTGATGAAGTCCGTGACCCGGGCGCCCGACGGTAAACCCGCTGTTGTTCGTGCCATCTTCGTCTCCTTATGAAACAAAAGATGACACGTGGATCGCAGATCCGCAAGCATTAAGTGAGCAGTATTG
>CAZFNT010000612.1:0-2712 GCA_964520315.1 uncultured Gemmatimonadota bacterium | reverse complement strand
GGATCCAGGCCTCGCGCATGTTCCGTCCGTTCCAACGCGTGGTGTAGCGACCTGGGAAGAGGGGGGTGCCCTCGCCTTCGAACTCGAGAGATCGAAAGCGTCGAATCACCTCGTCGATGTCGGATCTCCCACGCTCGAGGATGAGGGCCGGCTCGATCGCCATGGCTCGGCACCGAGCCTCGGTCGCGTTTACGCAGATCTGCTGGTGGAGCACCTTGTCGCTACAGTCGTAGAGACGGGATTCGGATGGGTCGATGTCGCCTTCGGCGTTGCGGACTATGTACCCCCACGCATCGAGCAAGGGCTCCATCTCGAAGCGATAGGCATAGTTGAAATGGATCGCACGGTCGTTCGGGATCGCCTGGTGTCCGTGGTCCGAAAAGACCAACACATTTGCGCTCGGATCGTCGAGGAAGCCACCCAGAATACGATCGGCGATTCGGTAGATCCGCTCGATGCGCTCCGCCTCTCGGCGGGCCGAGATCGGATCGAGACCGAAGCGTTCGGGTTCGAGGGAGTAGAAGTAGTGATGCTGAGCGGAATCGGTGCCTTTTATCACCAGACCGAAGACACGCGCGGCGGTGTGGCTCCAGAAGAAGTGCGCGAGCACGACGAGTCCGGTTTCGTTCTCCGCGTAGTTCAGATGGACTCGATCCCGCTTGGATGCGGTCATGTGGAGCGCCTGACGCAATATCCAGGGCAGTCGCTCTCCGAAACCGCTCAGAAAAACCGATGCCCGATTGATGCCTGAGTCGAGTCCATTCGATTCCCGCCCCACGATCGGCCATTCGAAAACCGCGCCGCCCAGTCTTGCGCTCTCGGCGATGTCGAAAAGTGTGACGGCACCGATATCGGATCGTGTGAGGCGGTCTCGCTCACCGGTCGTGCGGTTGTTGCGTCCCCAATTGTCGATGCCGTGCTTCTCGGGCAGCTTGCCTGTCGCGAGCGTCGTCCACGAGGGCGGGGAGTAGGGCGGTTCCGGCAGAAGATCGCCGTGAGGACTTTCCTCGAGCAGGCGCTCCAGATGCGGAAGATCGATCCTCTGGGTCATTGTTCGAAGGAGATCGAGACCGACGCCGTCGATGCCGAGGAGCACGACCCGCGGGATCGTCCATCGAGGTGCAACTCCGCTGCCCGCCGCCATGGTGAGCGCGATCGAGACGAGAGCACCCGCCGGGAGGGTCCATTGCAGGCGCGGGTATCGGCCGAAGAGGGCCAAGGCGGCCGCACGGAACAGGGCCCCTCCCGCGGCGGCTCCGACTGCGATCGCCGCGAAGCCGGGCAGCCGCGCGGCCCAGAAGAGTGGACCGGTGCGGAAGATGACACCGTGTGCCTGGCCGTCCCACCCACTCCAGAGGTAGGTGGCCGCCACGAGCGCGGCGAGTAACGCAGATGCGCCGGTCCCCCCGGACCATGGGCGCCGGGGCGCGACGAGGCCACCCAGGAGACCCCCGGCCAGACCTGCGAGCGCCACCGCCACCAAGGTGTGCAGGAGCGCTTCGCGCAGGATCGCCGAGCTCACCAGGACGGGGCGCGCGACGATCAGCGCAAGGGCGACGAACGCGGTGATGCCGGTGGCGACGAGGGCGCCCGAGGCTGCGGCGTGGAGGGCGAAGGTGTGGCGTTGGTGCATCGATCTGTATGGCGGCGGAGAACGCTGAACGATAGCAGAATCACGTCGAGGACCCGCTCGAAGCGGCTGGCCAGCAGAGCCGCCAGGGCGCCGAGTGCACTTCGCCCATGCGATCCCGTTCACCACGGATCATTCGTGTACGGTTGTCTTCTGGGGCGCTTCCCGTGTCAACCCTGAGCGCGCGGCGGCAGGCGAAGATATGCTCCCGCCTGTCCGACACTACAAAGACCGCCCGGAGAGCCCTCGATGCTGACCACTCTCGCCACGGGCGCCGCAATCGGCGTCTGCCTTCTTCTCGCCGAGACGATCCTAGTCGCACTGATCGATGGCCCCTGGTCGAGCCTCTCGGCCGCGCCGGTGGTCGGCTGGGCGATCGGAGCGATCGGTGGCGCGCTCGCGGGGGCCCTTCTCTCGCGCGGCGGAGCCGACCGAATGGCGCCGAGGCTCATATTCGGCGGCGCCGCCGCGATGGTGCTGGTGCAGGTGAACCACCGCTGGCTGCCCGATGCTCTCGAGCCGCGCAGTCTCGCGGTCACGCTTGCGATCTGTGTGGCGCTACTGCTCGCCGCGCGCCTTGCCGGAGGCGCAGTGGGGAGCCTGGCGCGCAGGGGGCTCGTCGGAGGCGCCGGGCGCCCGATGGCCGTGCTCGCGACCACCGCGCTCGTCGCGGTCATCCTGATGAGAAGCTCAGCCGCGCCGGTCCCCAGGGTGGAGCTCTGGTCGCCCCACGCGGAGGCCGCGCTCTTCGACGAGTCGAGCGCGGGCGAGGGATCCCGCCGCCTGCTTCTGCTCGGAATCGACGGCGGTCGCTGGGAGACGATCGATCCCCTGATCGAGGCCGGCAAGATGCCGAATCTCGCGGCACTGATCGCCCGCGGCCGGCGCGACATCCTGGCCTCGTCGGTGCGCTCGGCCTCGCCGGTCGTCTGGACGACGATCATGACCGGTCAACCGCCCGAAGTGCACGGAATCACCGACTGGGACGTGGCGATCTCGACCAACCGGCGGGTGCGGCCGCTCTGGGGCATCCTCGCCGACCACAGCCTGCGCGCCTTCGTCGAGAACGTTCCCGGCACCTT
>CAZFNT010000611.1:0-2715 GCA_964520315.1 uncultured Gemmatimonadota bacterium | reverse complement strand
GATGTCGCGCGAAAGACAACCAATGAGCGGTCCGGGCCTGGGCGGCGCGTCCTTGCTCCTCCGGTTTATCGGACGAAGCCGCGGGCGCCTTGAGTGCCGTCTGAAGACCTTGTTCCTATTGGGGGAACGACCCCGGGGATGGTCACGTTCGAGATCTTGGACGAGAAAGCCTCAAGCCTCTGTCCTGGTTCGCCGATATCCCGAAAGACTCCGGGAACCGACATCGCCCGGAGGAGATGCATCGGGCGCGTTCCCCTCGCTGATCGCGGAGAGCCCGCCCAACACCGTCATGAAAAAGGCGTGCGCGTGAGGAGTCAGAGCATGCACAACGTGACACGAGTCACCTGGATAGTCGCCGGCTTGATCGGCGTAACGGCGGGTCGCGCCGATGCGATCGCCAACTTCCAACCTAGCGACCTCATCGACATGCCGACGGCCCGAGTCTTGCCGCACCGCGTGCCGGTGGTCACGACCTTCATGACCACTTACGCATCCGCGGCGCGGCTCCATACGAAGGGCTCGCAGACGGTGACGGTCGGTATCTTCGACTGGGCCGAAGCTGGTCTCTTCCTGGAGAGCGAGCACGAGGTCGCCGGTGCGATCAAGTTGCGAGTGAGCGACGAAGGTCGCCATATGCCCGCGATCGCGGTCGGCGTCCAGAACATAGGTGGAAACGACCAGATCTCCGAGTACGGCACCGACTTCTTTTACTCCAGCGGACAGGCCAACTCCTTCTACGTGGTGGGGTCGAAGCGGCTGACGTGGCTTCCCGACCTCGACCTCACGTTTCACTTCGGCGTCGGTTCCGGGCGGTTTCGTGGGGTTACGAAGACTTCGAACGATGTGCAGGGCGTGTTCGCGGGCCTGGAGTTCTGGGTGACCGACTACTTGCGCTTTGTGTTCGAGGAAGACGGCGCCGACGGGAATATCGGCGCTACCTTCCGAATGAACGACAGCTTCTCGGCCCACCTGGCTCTCGCGGAGTTCGAATCCGCTTTCAACTACAAGCGCAGCCCGATGAGCGTCGATCCCAAGGTCCACCCGAAGGTGAGTTTCGGAATGAACTACGCCTTCGATTTCCTGCGCCCCCCTCTGTCTCGCAAGCAGGCGAAGATCAAACAGATTCGCAGCCAGCAGAGGGAGAACGCGGTGCTCGAGGCGGAGCTCGAGAGGCTTCGCGCCCGGCGCCAAGATGCCGAGGAGCGGATCGCGGCGTACAAGGCCGCGCTGGCCAAGGCACCGCCGATCGACCGGATCGAGAGCGGCGACCAGTAGTCCCGCGCCCCGGGCGCAAGCTCGGCGCGGCGGCCCAAGCGGGATGGTAGATGCGTCTCGCGCACCAAAGCGCGAGGCGCCGACAAGCCCCCAGAAGGAGAGCGAAGCTGGGGACCGGGGACGAGATCGATGTGATTCGGTCTCGTCCCCTTCTCATTTGATGCTACCGCTCCATCGTCGGCCGGAGGCTGTGCGGCACCACCAACGGCGACCATCGCTTTCGAAGAGCACCGCACCGTCGCGGTCGATCCGCAGAAGCGGGATTCCCCGTCGCTCGAGCTCCGCCACTGTCTCCGGGTGGGGATGACCGAAGCGGTTTTCGAGTCCGGCGCTGGCGATCGCGAGCGACGGAGACACGGCATCGAGTAGCGGTCTTCGGCTCGATGTGCGGCTTCCGTGATGCCCGAGCACCAAGAGATCCGCGTGCGGGATCGGACCGGTATTCGCCAGGGCGCGCTCGCCCGCGGCCTCGAGATCGCCGGGCAGAAAAAGGCTGACCCCGTTGCCGCCGACTCCGAGCGCGATCGACCCATCGTTCACCGACGAGCGATCGGTCGCGGAAGGCCGGCGCGCCCACCAGCCGTCCATCTCGGCCTCGTCGGTCGGCTCGAGACCGATCGCGGGGATTCCCATGCGCTGGGCTGCCGAAGAGGAGCGCCGGCTCTCATGCCTGCCCGTGGGGTAGATGAGTGCCGCGGGCCTTCGCGTTTCGGCCGCCCACGGCACGCCGCCATCATGGTCGGCGTGGGCGTGTGAAGTGATCAGGATCTCGTCGCGCGCGGATCCGACCGCGCGATCGATGCCGCGCGCGACGGGTGGCGGACCGCGGTAGCCTGGCGGCCCTGCGTCGTAGAGCAAAGACCTGCCGTCCGGGAGCCCGATCCAGACCGAGAGACCCTGTCCGACGTCGCCGACCAGCACCGAGAAACGTGGATCGGCGAGAGCCCTGGCCGCGACTCCACCAGAGCCGAGGGCGGTCAGGAGCAGCGCCGCTCCAAGCGAGAGCGAGGAGCGACGAGCCAGACCGTCGATGAGAGCCAATCCGGCACCGGCGAGCGCGATGGCCGCCGGCAGCGTGAGCCCGGGGGCGTCGACGGACGAGAGAGGCATCTCGGCGAAGCAGTGCGCGATCCACGCCAGACCCGCGGCGCACCACCCCGCGATCACTTCGACTCCATGCCCCAGTCCCTGCCCGCATAGCGCGAAGGGCAGTCCGCAGAGCAGCGAGGCCAGGAGGGCGCCGGTCAGCGGAATGCCGAGCAGGCCGCTCAAGGGCGACCACAGCGGCACGCGACCGAAGTGGTGGGCGACGAGCCCCATGGTGGCGAATTGCGCCGCCAGACCGACGCGCAGCGCCGCCCTCCCCCATGCGCCAAGGCCCCTTCCGGACCGAGCGCCGCAGATCAGAATCGCCAGAGTGGCCGCGAAAGAGAGCTGGAA
>CAZFNT010000610.1:0-2717 GCA_964520315.1 uncultured Gemmatimonadota bacterium | reverse complement strand
GTGGCAGAGTCTGACGGAGTGTGAATCCAGTGCGTCCCCCCCCGGGAATGATTCTGTTCGACGCCTCATCAACGTGGCTCGACCCCGGTGCGAGTCCCGCTCCAACTTGACCTCGAGTCCCCTTCGAGTAGTATCTTGTTATTCATGGACACCAACGTCTTGCGCCCAGTGATGCGCTGGATTCTCGCCCCAGCCTTCTCCGCTCTTCTCGCCGGTTGCGTCTTCGACCCGGCCGAGCAGACCGGTCCCGGCGAGCCTGCGCCCGAGCCGAAGCCCTTCACCAGTATCCAAAACACGATGGAGAACTTCCGGCAGGCGCACGAGGAGCAAGATATCGAGCTCTATCGCTCCTGCCTGAAGGCGGAATACCAGTTCTTTCTCGACCCCGCCGACGCCGACGAGGTCGGTCGCGACTTCTTCTCGAAGCAGGACGACGTGGCCCAGATGGAGGCGATCTTCGACTCCCCCGATCTCGTCGATATCCGGCTCCAGGCGACGCCGCACGAGATCGTCGATAGCTGTTGGGGCGATGGCTCCTGCGTCAGCTCCATCAACGCGCAGTGGGCCGAGATCAACTACACCGTAGAGATCGAAATCGAATGGGTCGATGGTGTCGAGCGGGCCTGCGGCACGGCGGTCTTCAGCTTCAGCCTCGCCGATCTCTCGTCGATCGGGATCGTGCGGGTTCTCGACTTCACTGGGCAGAGCTCCTGCTGATCGACATGAGCACGAAGGGAAAGCTCTAGAGCTCCTTGGTACCGAAGTCTCACGGCCTCAGACCCGTCACGGGAGCTCCCTCATGATCGCGCAAGCTTTTCTACTGTCGTCTCTTATCGCAACAACGCCCAACTTCGTCGTCCGCCCGGGCGATGGAGGCGTCGCTCGGATCGCGATGCCCGATGCGCCCGGCGCGTCGATCTACGATCTCAGCGGGCGGCGGATCAACACTTCGCTCGGTGTCGGCGCGAATGGCGACCTGCTCTGGACGGGCATCGACGATCGAGGGGGAACGGTGTCCACGCCCTTCGTCACAGCTCCTGCAGCCACCTGGCTGGCGATGCGCGGACCGCCTGTACGAGCCATCCAGGAGCTCTCAGGACACCGAGACGTGACCACCACCCAGCGCTACCTTCATCTAAGCCCTCGGGCAGTGGAGCACGCCATTCACCTTCTGGAGGAGCCAATCCCTTATGAGTCCGCGGACACCTAGCGGACACACAAAGGCCGCCGAAAGCTAAGCTCAAGGCGGCCAATGAATTAGCTGGCGGGGTTGACGGGACTTGAACCCGCGGCCTCTGGCTTGACAGGCCAGCGCTCTAACCAAGCTGAGCTACAACCCCAGACAGGAAGAAGAAAAGCTAGCAGCCGGCCGCGCCGAGGGTCAACCGCAAATGCGGCCATCTCTACCTGATTGGATTGCATCGTGGGGAACCGACAATCCTGTGCTCCGGGATGGAGCGGATCGGAAACATCCGGCACCAGAATACCCCGCTCCAGCTTGACCAAGAGCCGCTCCCCCGCCAGCAGCATCAGGGGAGGAGGCGAGAACGCCCAGTAAGGGTCCACCCTAGTGCGATATCGATTCAAGCAGCATTTCGGGCCGCTGGCGGGAGAGGAGGAACTCAGTGATGTCTGACGCGCTGATGCTATTCAAGACGCTCGCGAATCGATCGAGACTCTCTCTCTTCGGTCCTCAGAACCGCCGTATACATTCCGCTGGCCGCAGAGAGGCCCGCGTCACTTCGACCGTTCCATTCCACAACGTGTCGACCTCTTTCCATCGACCGACACTCCCAGGCCGCCAGGGTTGTCGGTGGCATGATAGGGTCCTGTGTCGCTATCCCACCAGCAGTTCTCGGCGCTGATGGTCACGCCGCTCCCATTGCGAATGCCGTAGGTCGTATTGTCGCGAATGAGGCCGCCCGACGCATAGAGATAGATCGCCCAGTCGATGGCATCGGTGATGGTGTTGCCGATCACGAGCGCGTCGTTGCGAACCAAGATTCCGCGATTCGCGGTGATTGCGTTCTGGGCGATCGTGATGTCCGCCACCGTGGACCACGAGTAGACGCCATAATAGGTGGCGCCGATCCAGGTTTCATCGGCTGCTATGGGGGAACTGTGAGAGGTCAGTGCGGCCGCGGGAAGGGGCAATCCCAAGAGCAGGCCCGGCAGGATTCGCGGGAAAAAGGGACGGATTGGCATTGGCGTAAGCCTCCACGAGCCCCCGCGCCCACAGCTACTTCAACACGAGAATCGGCTGCGTGGCGCGCGCGCCGGTGGTCTCCAACACCACGGTGTACCGGCCGCTCGCCACGGTCCCGCCACGAGTGTTGCGGCCGTCCCAGACCACCGAATGCGCGCCCGCGGCGCGCTCACCTCGCGCGAGCGTTGCCACCAAGCGGCCCGACGCATCGTGGACAGCAACTCGGGCGCTTCCCGCGGATTCGAGCCAGAAATCGATGCGGGTGCTCGGGTTGAAAGGATTTGGCGAGATCGATCGCAGTCGGGCCGCCGCCGCGCGGGAGGGAGTGTTCGAGGTCACTCCCACTCCCCCTCCCAAGATCGCTGCCTCCCAAGCGTTCATCACGCCCCAGCCGTAGGTGTTGTCGGGCGCCGCGGCCCGACCGGCGGTGCTTCTCAGGGCGCTGATGACCTCGTAGGGGCTCCAATCGGGATGCACATCGAGCAGCAACGCCACGGCCGCGGCGAAGTCC